>QHVP01000565.1 GCA_003222295.1 Acidobacteriota bacterium
AAGGCTTCGGGATATCAAGCGGCATAAGGCAGATGCTCTCGCCTCAAATCGGTAAGCAGGTTCCAGTGCTCGGCCTGCTGCGGGCGCTGCTGCCGTAGCCACCGCCGCTCCGCCTGCGTCATCGAGACGTGGCAGAGGGTGTCTTCACGAGCGAGCCGCGATGGCTCCAGGCCCAGCACCAGCTCTCGGAGCCGCGCGGCCATGCCCGCGCCGGCAAGCTCCGAAGCCAGCGTGACCACGTATGCAAGCCTGTTCTGCACGTCATGGAACTTGGCGCGCTCGACAAGCCACTCCCGATTCAGGTCTGGGAAGTGCAATGCGAGCCAAGGCAGCGCCTCGACCACGCGGGACGGGAGGTCCTCCTGCCGGAGCGCCGACAGCAGCACTGCCGTTGGATTGAGCAACCGACCCCGTAGATACGCGAACGGTTCATAGCCAAGCGCACCAAGCACGCCGGGCAACCGGTCAGGTTCCAGATTCAATTCGCTTGGAGGAAGGGCCGATGGGGAGAGCCCTAGCGTCCTGACCAACGATGGAGCGAGTCTCCGCGGGACTGGCCGCTCACCTGACTCCAACAGCGAAACGTATCCCTGCGACACCCCTAGCCGCTCAGCCGCTTCCGTTTGTGTCCAGCCTCGCGCTTCCCTGTCGCGCTTCACCTCTGCGGCCAGTTCATTCATGCCCAATGATATTACAGGCTCTGTAATAAATCAAGTATGCCGCCGGGCCATGCAAAGCAGCGCTTGGAAAAGTCCTTGGCCTCGCGATCGCGTGACGACGTGCCCTCGCCGACGGCATCGTGGGACGGCGGTTCACTCCCGCCCGCACGCGAAAGTTGAGCGCCAACCGCGTCCTCGTGGACCTCATCGAGACTGGCCTCCAGGCAAGAGAGTCTGAAAGAGAGCGCTTCCTAACTCTCCCGCGTCGGTTCAAGGAGTCTTCCGATCCTGACGAGTCGGATCGGCTCAGGGAGGAACTCGCCCGCGTCATCTTCGGGGAGTAGTGCCGAGGACGACGTGGTCCACGATCCAGGGCGGTGAACCGATCCGATTCAGTAGCGCGTCGGCGTCTACCGACTCTTTCTACGATCTCGATGGTCGTCCACGAGCGATGAAGCGCGATGGCAGGTGGTGGAACGCGCTCAAGACCGGATTCCGTCCGCGGCTCGACCCCTGACTCGCTCCGAAGCGCCACCGCGAGACTCGTACCATGCCGCCGCGCCACCCGCGAAGGCGAGTCCGGCGGCCCAGCCGGCCAGGACATCGGTAGCCCAATGCTTGTGCAGGTAGAGACGCGTGATGCCAACTCCCAACGGAGGGATCGTGGCCAGGGCCATCGCACCGGCCGGTGATATCAAGCGCTCCCGGGCGAGAACGTAGGAGAGGATCGCTGGCACGGCGCACGCGGACATGGAGTGCCCGCTCGGAAAGCTCGAGTCAGAGCTCCTGGAGAGCCACATCTCGGGCGGCCGTCGCCGCCGGAACGAGGCTTTCAGAGCAGGATCGGCGAGGGAAGCAAGCGCGGAGCTGGCCAGGACGCTGTCACTCGCTTCCCGCCGCCTCTTGGCCCTGAGCAGAAGGGCCACGACACTTCCGGCGAATCCGAACGTCAGTGGCGACAACGCCCCGGAGATCCGCTCGACCGTCCGTCTGGGCCGTCTCGAGCGAGGGCCAGGCCATCGCATGCGCCAGGCGCGGCGATCGAACGATCGCGTGCTGTGCACGTGCATGAGGATCGACAGCACCGCGAAGGCGCCGCTCGCGGCCACCGCCACGGCGACGTCGAGTCCTTCGTCCACGAGGGAACGCGGCGTCCCCGCGCCTCTCCCACTCACGGCTGCCTCCTAGCTATAGTGTCTCATCGCATTACCGCCCTCTGGTCCAACCGATTCGCGCTAAGGATTGCGGTGACGCGGGACCCGATCGCGCGGCTATGTCCAGCGCCAGCGTGACGGTGGCGGCGGCGCGGCGCCTCCGAGGACAAGGCTAGAACGCGGCCGGCCAGCAGGTCGAGCGGTAGGAGTCGTTGCCGCGGCGCACGTGCCCGTCGCTCAGGAAGATCTTGTAGTGCTCGGAGAAGCGGTTCTCCTTCTTGACCTGGACCTCCTCGCTGTCCCACCAGGCGCAGTACCCCCTCTTGACCATCGCGTCGATGAACCATTGGTGGTAGATGTTCAGGTACCCGTCGTTGACGCGCGGCGTGTAGGCCTGGGGGTTGTCGAAGGCCTCCGGGTGCTCGCGGATGACCTGGTCGAGCGAGCTCTCGACGTCGGCCACGTACATGATCTGCGGCTCGAAATCGCAGGTGGTCTCGAGGCTGGAGGGAAGGCTGCACCCGGGATTGGCGGGGTGGAACGGGGGATGCGGCGTAGGCACCGCCGACGGGTGGCAGGTGGCGCGGTAGATCGACGGGTCGGTGCGGAGGTAACCGCGCGAGGTCAGGAGGTGGTACTGGTCGTTGAAGGACGCGGCGTTGGTGACCTGGATCTCCTCGGTGTCGAAGCCGGCGCAGAGGCCCATGCGATCGAGGTTGTCGATGACGCCGACGAGGAACCGGCCCGGGCTGACGACGAGCGTGTTCCCGCCCGCGTCCTGGAAGATCTCGGGCTGCTGGCTCCGGACCTGCGCGATGGCGGTCAGCACCTGCGGCAGGAAGTTCGGACCCTCCATCGGGCAGTTGCCCACGTCCTGGGTGACCAGCGGCAACTTCGCGCAACTGCTCATGCCGGGCAGCGAGGGGGTCGCGACCGGCGCCGGCGTGGCGCTGGCCGCCGGACTGGGATTGGGCGAGCTGACGGCAGTCGGGCGCCGGCGCCCGAGGCGGTGTTCGGGTCGGCACCACGACGATAGCATCCGTCCGACGGGCGCCGGAATAGTACCGCCGGCCGACGCGAGGCGGCCGCCTATCCGGCCAGCCCGCAAAGGACCTCTCGGAGAACGCGATCCTCAAATGCGAGCAGATCACAACGTTGAGCGCTTTCACCGACTATCCTGCGTGCAGCGGAGCGTGCCGTGCTGCGCGCGATCGGCGTGCACGTCCCCCTGGAGCCGGCTTGATGGGCGGCGGCGCGCTGGGAGCGCACCAGCTATTCGCTGACCGACGCGTGACTCAACACCTCAGCGAGAGCCCCGGCGCTGGTCGATCAGGAAATCCGCGAGGAGATCCGCGTCGCGGCGGCGCGGAGACGTGCGCCGGGCCACGAGCGCCAGCGTGCGCGACGGCACCGGCGGCGAGAGCCGGCGCGCCACGAGCCGAGTACCCTTCAAGATGCCGGCCTCCAGCGTAATGCGGGGCAGCAGCGTCACGCCCAGTCCCCCTTCGACCATCTGGATGAGCGTGGTCAGGCTCGTGGCCTCGACGCGGGATTCCCAGGTGCCGCGGCGGGGACCACACGCCGCGATGGCGTGGTCGCGCAGGCAGTGCCCTTCTTCCAGCAGCAGCATGTCGCCGGTGTCGATCTTCCGCAGCGCGACCGCCTTGTCCCCGACCGCACGATCGGCTTCCCGCGTCACCAGCGAGAAATCGTCCCGGAACAGCTCGCGCACGTACAGGTCGCCGGTATCGAAGGGGAGCGCGATCAGCGCGACGTCCAGGCCGCCCGCGCGGAGACGCTCGAGCAGGACCTTGGTGACGTCCTCGCGCAGGTAGAGCTTCAGGTCGCGGTGCGCGCGCCGCAGCGCGGGAAGCACGCGCGGCAACAGGTAGGGCGCGATGGTGGGAATGGCGCCGAGGCGCAGCGGCCCCGACAACGGACGCGTCGCCGCGCGGGCCGCCTCCGCGAGGTCCGTGGCCGCGGCCCGCAGCTCCTTCGCACGCGCGACGACGTCCTCGCCGATCGCGGTGAGCCGCACGTTCCGGTTGTCGCGCTCGACGAGCTGCACGCCCAACAGCGTCTCCAGCTCCTTGATCCCTGCGGAGAGCGTGGACTGGGTGACGAACTGCGCCTCGCCGGCGACGCGGAAGTTCAGGCGCGCGGAGAGCTCCACCAGGTAGGCGAGCTGGCGCAGGGTCGGAAGGGCGGGACGCTCCATCGAGAGACTCGATCATTGTAACCAGAATAAGTCGTTGGACCGTTCACCCTGGTTTCACCAGAATGGCGTCCTGCCCTCGGCCACGAGAGGCAGAGGAATGCCCATCATTGGGGGGATACCGCCAGCGGTAGCTCCACGAGAAGGAGATAGGTCCCATGCCCGACAAGGAACAGACCCGAAGCGTGAGCGAGAGCGAGAACCCGGTCATTCCCTCCCCGACTCCCAAGCGGAGCCGGCCGAGGACGAACAACGACTGGTGGCCGAATCAGCTCGACCTATCGGTGCTCCACCACCACTCGCACCTCTCCAATCCGATGGAAGAGGACTTCGACTACGGAGAGAAGTTCAAATCCCTCGACGTCGAGGCGCTGAAGCGGGATCTCATCGAGCTGATGACGAAGTCGCAGGACTGGTGGCCGGCCGACTACGGCCACTACGGTCCGCTCTTCATTCGCATGACCTGGCATGCCGCCGGGACGTACCGCATCGCCGACGGCCGCGGCGGCGGCGGCGAAGGCCAGCAGCGCTTCGCGCCCCTCAATAGCTGGCCCGACAACGCGAACCTCGACAAGGCGCGCCGGCTGCTCTGGCCGCTCAAGAGGAAGTACGGGCAGAAGGTCTCCTGGGCCGACCTGCTCGTGCTGGCCGGCAACGCGGCCATGGATTCGATGGGGTTCAAGACGTTCGGCTTCGGCTTCGGACGGCCGGACGTCTGGGAGCCCGAGGACATCTTCTGGGGTCCCGAGGACACCTGGCTGGGCGACGAGCGCTACAGCGGCGACCGCGAGCTGGCCAAGCCGATGGGCGCCGTGCAGATGGGCCTCATCTACGTGAATCCCGAGGGGCCGGGCGGGAAGCCGGATCCGCTCGCGGCCGCCCGGGACATCCGCGAGACCTTCGCCCGCATGGCCATGAACGACGAGGAGACGGTGGCGCTGATCGTCGGCGGCCAGTCGTTCGGCAAGACGCACGGCGCGGCCCCGGCGAAGCACGTCGGCCCGGAGCCGGAGGGCGCCGGCCTCGAGGACCAGGGTCTCGGCTGGAAGAACAGGCACGGCAGCGGCAAGGCCGGTGACACGATCACGAGCGGCCTCGAGGGCGCCTGGACCAACAACCCGACGAAGTGGGACAACGGCTTCCTGGAGAACCTCTTCAAGTACGAGTGGGAGCTGACGGAGAGCCCCGCCGGTGCGAAGCAGTGGAAGCCGAAGAACCCCGAGGCCCAGGGCACCGTGCCGGACGCGCACGACCCGAAGAAGCGGCACGCGCCGATGATGTTGACGACGGACCTCGCGCTGAAGGTGGATCCCATCTACGCCCCGATCGCGAAGCGCTTCCACGAGAACCCGGCCCAGCTCGCCGACGCTTTCGCCCGCGCCTGGTTCAAGCTGCTCCATCGGGACATGGGTCCCCGGCCGCGTTATCTCGGGCCCTGGGTCCCGGAGCCGCAGTTGTGGCAGGACCCCGTCCCGCCCGTCGATCACCCGCTCGTCGGTGAGCAGGATATCGCCGCCCTCAAGCGCAAGATCCTCGACT
>QHVP01000567.1 GCA_003222295.1 Acidobacteriota bacterium
GGGAGAGAACGCGGCGAACAGTCCGCCGAGGAGGGCCGCCCATCGATGCCCGGTGAGGCCGTAGACCAGGGCCTGGAAGGCCCAACCCCCGAAAGCCAGGGCGAGCAGCGTGGCCAGGTTGAACAGCACGAGGGGCTCGGTGGTGAAGAGGCGGAAAGGAAGCACGAGCACGGCCGTGCCCAGCGAGAGATCGGTCATGAGGGCGGCGTGTGGCGCGGGGAAGAAGATGTTGCCCTGGAAGAGCTGCCCCGGCTGGAAAGCGTGGCCGGTGAGCCAGCCGACCATCCAGAGGTGGGACAGGGGGTCGGGCCCGGGCAGCGTGTGCGTGGCCATCCGGAAGGCCAGCGGCCTCGTGACCACCACGGCCCAGGCCGCGTAGAGCAGGAAGACCGAGGTCTCGCGAGCGAGCGCGGAGGCGAGCCGCCGCACCCTCGTCAAGGGTCGCGCTTTTCCGCCGCGGTCAGGGTGCCCGGCACCCAGCGCACGGCGTTCTCGCGGAAGAGCTTCCGGAGGACGGGCGGGGGAAGCGCGAGCCCCGTGACCGCGTGTCCCTCGTCTTCGACCTCTTGCGCGGTCGCGAAGTAGGCCCAGTCCCGCGCGTACCGCTCCTCGAGCTTCCGCGCCACCTTGGACGGATCCTCGCCGGGAATGATCCCGATGTCCGTTCCGTAGAGGACGCGGTCCTGATAGCGGATCAGGAACGCGCGCACCTTCTCGCGCGGCTGGCGCATGAGGTGGACCACCCGCGCCGCGGTGTCGACGGCGAAGTTTGGATAGCGATCCAGGCGCCGCGCGACGTCGTCCACGTCCTCTTCCATGCTCCCGAGATGGCAGCCGACGACGCGCAAGCGCGGATTCTTTTCGAGGAGCCGGTCGCGGGCGGCCAGGATCGCTTCCTTGGAAGGGACGCCGGCGCGGCCGTGGACGTACCAGGCCGGGTTGTTCTTGTAGTAGCCGTAGTCCGGGCTTTGCGGATCGAGCGGCTGCCAGGCCGCGATGGGCTCGGCGAGGTGGGCATAGACGGTCGTGCCACGCCGGGCCAGGGCGGCGAAGATGGGCTCGAACACGGGATCGTCCGGCAGCACGTAGGCGCCGTCGGGCCGGCGGAGCTCCATGCCCATGCTCTTGTAGATCTTCACGCCGTGCGCCCCCTCGGCGAGGGCCCGCTCGATCTCCGCGATCGCGCGATCGGCGAAGCCGGCGCTCGCGAACCCCGCATCGTCGAGGGCGGCGATCCAGGGGAGGCGGCCGTGGCTCGCGCGCGCCAGGCGGCGCGCCATCCTTTGCTGAGGCGGCGCCGTCTCGTCCCCTTGTCATACCGGAAGAAATGGACGTGGGCGTCGATGCGGCCGAGAGAGACGGGCGAGAGCGGAGGCTCGTCCGCGATGACGGGACGCGCCATCAGGCACAGGATCAACGCCGCCGCCCGCCCGTGCGTCTCCATGTCACGCCCTCCGTGTGCCCCTAGGTATCACAATCGCGGGCGCGGAAGTCGGAGGTAGACTCGCCGTCGGCTTCATGAGCGAGACCCGCAGCTTCCCCTGGCCCCTTCTCCACGAGTTCTGCCTCCGCGTCTTCCGCCACCTCGGAGTGCCCGAGGACCAGGCGCGTCTGTCCGCTGACGTCCTCTCCGCAGCCGACCGCCGCGGCATCGACTCGCACGGCGTGGCCCGGCTGCGCACGTACTACGACCTCCTCTCCGCCGGCCGCATCAACGCGCGGCCGCGCCCACGCATCGTGCGCGAGACGCCGAGCACGGCGACCGTCGACGGGGACAACGGGCTCGGGCTCGTCGTCGGTCCGTGGGCCAACGACGTCGCCATCGCGAAGTCGGAGGGCGCGGGGACGGGCTGGGTCGCCGTCTGCAACACGAACCATTACGGCATCGCCGGCTATTACGTGATCAAGGCCGTCGAGCGCGACATGATCGGCTGGGCCATGACCAACAGCAGCAAGGGCGTCGCGCCCCTCTGGGGGGGCGAGCGCATGCTGGGCACCAACCCCATCGCGATCGGGTTCCCGGCCGGGGAGCAGCCGCCGATCATCCTGGACATGGCGACGTCCGCCGTGGCCTTCGGCAAGGTCGAGATCGCCGTACGCGAGGGCAAGCCGATCCCCCTGGGCTGGGCGCTCGACCGCGAGGGGTATGCCACCACGGACCCGAAGGCGATGATCGACGGCGGCGCCCTCGTGTCCCTCGGCGGCGACCGCGAGCACGGCGGCCACAAGGGCTACGGCCTGGCCGTCGCCGTCGACGTCCTGTGCGCGGTGCTGTCGGGCGCGAACTGGGGGCCGTTCGCACCCCCCTTCGCGCTCCGCCAGGCGCTGCCCGAGCGGCAGGTCGGGAAGGGGATCGGCCACTTCTTCGGGGCCATGCGCATCGACGCGTTTCGCGACGCGGAGGAGTTCAAGGCGCAGATCGACGAACTCATCCGCACGCTGAGGACGACGCGCCCGGCTCCCGGCACGTCGGGTCCGCTCCTGCCCGGGGATCCCGAGCGCGAGGCGCAGAAGGAGCGCGACGTGCACGGCGTTCCCCTCGTCGCCGCCGTCCTCGACGACCTGCGCGACATCGCGCGCCAGACGGGCGTGCCGCTGGATTAGCGGACGCCGCTGGCCTGGTCGATGACCACGAACCGGTCCACCGCGGGGACGTCGTAGCCCACCGTCGTCCCGTTTGCCCACCGCACCTCGAGCCGCTCCACTCGCGTGGCCGCGCCCAGGCCGAAGTGCACGCGCATGTCGGACTGCGAGAGCTGGCTGCGCCCGCTGGCCACCTCGCCGCGCTGGCGGATGCCGCCCGCGGTGCAGAAGACGACCGACCCGATGGCGTCGCGCGGGCAGCGGCGTGCGGGATCGCCGACCAGGCGCACGGTCAGCCAATGCCCGGCCCGGCTCCCGCCTTCGTTGCGCAACAGGGTCGGGGTGTCGTCGAGGTTGTTGAGCACGACGTCGATGTCGCCGTCGTTGTCCACGTCGCCCGCGGCCAGGCCCCGGCTGGCGCGCGCGACCGACAGCCCCGCCCCCGCCGACCCCGCCACCTCCACGAACTTGCCGCGAAGGTTGCGGAAGAGGAGCGCGCGTTGCCGGTACGAGGTGTTCCAGTCGAACTGGTCGGCGATGGGGTAGACGTGGCCGTTGGCCACCATCAGGTCGAGCCAGCCGTCGTTGTCGTAATCGAGGAAGGCTTCGCCCCAGCCCAGGAACGGTATGCTCGGGCGGGCGACGCCCGCCGGATAGCTCACGTCCGAGAAAAGGCCCTTGCCGTCGTTGTGGTAGAGGACGTTGTAGTCGTCGGCGAAGTTCGTGATGTGCAGGTCAGCGCGACCGTCGTTGTCGTAATCGCCGACGGCCACGCCCATGTGCGCCTGCTCGCGCCCGGCCTCGTCGAGGGCGGCCCCGGAGGCGTAGCTGACGTCCTCGAACGTGCCGTCGCCGCGATTGCGGTACAGGTAGTTCGGCGTGGAGTCGTTGGCGACGAACAGGTCGAGCTTGCCGTCGTCGTCGTAATCGAAGAAGGCCACGCCGAACCCGAAGAAGCCGGCGGCGTCGGCCACGCCCGCGTGCGCGCTCACGTCGGTGAAGTGGCCGCCGCCGTCGTTGTGGAAGAGGTGGTCGCCCTCGCCCTTCAGCCCTCGTGGTCCGCACATCACGGGCTGGGCGCGGTACTCGCAATAGGGCGCCCCCGCCGCGTACGCCGCGCCCATGCCGCGTTTCTCCGCCGGAGGCGGGGAGGCGGCGGGCGCCTCCGAGGAGGGGACGCCCGCATGAGGGGGCGCCGGGGACAATCGCTCGGGATCGAGCTTCACGTAGCCGGCCACGAAGAGGTCGAGCCGGCCGTCGCCGTCGTAATCCCCGAACGCGCATCCCGTGGACCATCCGTCCAGGGCCACTCCTGCCCCTTCGGCCACGTCCGCGAACGTGCCGTCGCCCCGGTTGCGATAGAGACGGCTGCGGCCGAAGTTGGTGACGAAGAGGTCTTCCTGCCCGTCGTTGTCGAAATCGCCCGCGCACACTCCCTGGCCCCAGCGGCCGTTGTCCACGCCCGCGACGGCGGTGACGTCGGTGAAGGTCCCGTCGTGGTTGTTGTGGAAGAGCGCAGCGCCGGGCGCCTTCGCGGCCGCGCGCAGCGCGGGGAGAGTGGACCCGTTGACGAGGTACACGTCGAGCCATCCGTCGTCGTCGTAGTCCACGAGCGCGACGCCGGAGCCCGTGGCCTCGACGATGTAGTCCTTGGCCGGCCCCCCCGACACGTGATGGAAGCGGTCCAGGCCGGAGGCCGCCGTCACGTCGGAGAAGGCGACCCCCGGCGCCGCCGCGGCCGAGGGCGGCGCGGTCAGGGTCGGGGGAAGCGCCTTCTGCCCGAGGAGCGCGATGCCGAGGACAGGCGACCACCAGGCGAGACGGCCGTGCCCGCTCACGGCGCGGCCCCCATCGCCGCTAGCGCCCCTCGGGGGAGGGCAGGGGAGCGGGCGGCTTCGCCTGGCCGAGCGGATCCGCGGCCTGCCGCGCCGCTTCTTCCTCCAGCGTCTGGCCCTGGGCGAGCGCCTTGACCTTCTCGAACACGGCCGCGGCTTCCTGCGATCGGCCCAGTGCCGTGTAGGCGCGGCCCAGGAGGTAGTGCGCCTGCAGCATACGAGGCTCGAGGGCGGCGGCCATCTCCAGCTCCGGCACCGCGGCCGCGGCCTGCCCGAACTGGAGGAGCGCGTGGCCGAGGGCGAGGTGGCCGGGCGCGGAGGAAGGATCGACGGCAAGCGCTTGGCGCAGCGCCGCGATCGCGGGCTCGTACTCGCGCTGGTACGAGTGGGCGACGCCGAGCCCGTAAAGGGCGTCGTAGTGACGAGGCGAGACCTTCACCGCACGCGCGTAGTACCCGAGCGCTTCCTCGAACCGGGCCTGGTGCCGGGCGAGATCGCCCAGCGCGATGAGCAGGTCGAGCGAGGCGGGGTCTCCCTGCAGGCCGGCCTTGTACTCCGCCTCCGCATCGCCCGGGCGCTCCTGGGCCTGGTACAGATCGCCCAGGAGCTGATGGGCGCGCGGCGAGTCCGGCGCCATGGCGAGGAGCCGGTCGTACTCGGCCTGGGCGAGCACGCCGCCGAGGATCGTCATGTAGTACAGCGCGTCCGTGTTGCGTGGCGCGCGCGCCAGCACCTTGTGCAGCAACTGATAGGCCGCTTCGAACCGCCCGCGCGCCGCTTCTGCGCGCGCCATCACGATCTGCGCGCCGAGGTCGGCCGGCGCCACCGCCAACCGCTGCCGCGCCAGTTCGATGGCCTGCGCGTAGTCGCCGCGGTCGAAGGCGCGTGCGCACTGAGCGGCGGTGGGGGCGGGAGGGGGAGCGGCCGCGGCCAGCCCGAGCGCCCAGAGCATCAAGGATCGCACTCCCGACGCAGCCCCCATGTCCGCGCGAGGCTACGCCTCGAACCCGGCAACGGTCAAACCTTCACCGCGTACAGCCGGATCGGATGCGTCCCGCAAAAATTATGTGTAAGCGCTTACAAAATCCTTGACACCGGGAAGGTACCGGGACTAGAGTCCCGGTCAACTGACATTCCAGCAGTGGTCGTGGCGCGCAGAGGCCCTGGGTCCATGAAAGGAGCCCTCGATGCGTAAGTCCCTTCCTTCCCGACTGATCTTGCTTGTCGTCGTGGCGGCGTTGCTGCCCGCGGGGGCGCAAGCGCAGAGCTTCAATGGTTCGATCGCGGGGCGCGTGCTGGATCCCGCGGGCGCGGTGGTCTCCGGCGCCGAGCTGGCGCTCCGGAACGTGGCCGCGGGGGTCGAGGTCAAGCGCACGTCCAACGACGCCGGCGAATACGCGTTCCGCAACCTGCTGCCCGGAACGTACGAGCTGCGCGGCACCAGCACCGGATTCAGCCCGTTCGTCCGCAAGAACATCGAAGTCACCATGAACTCTGACGTGCGCCTCGACGTCGTCCTTCCCGTCAGCGGAAGAACCGAGGAGGTCGAAGTCGTCGGCCAGAGTGTCATGAACTACGACACGGGGGCCCACGTCGAGGGCATCGCACCGAGTACGCTGGCCCAGCTCCCGCTCGCCGTGACCACCGGCCGCCCGCGCTCGTCCGCTGGCTTCGCGATCCTGATGCCCGGCGTCTCCACCGGCGGGGGCGCCAATCCATTTGGCGCTCGCCTCAACGGCGGCATGCAGACGGGCGACGAGGCCGTGCTCGACGGCGCGAGCATGCAGCAGGGCCACATGAGCCAGGGTGGCATGATCTCGCTCTTCCAGGACTTCCCGTTCTCGCCGGACATGGTCAGCGAGGTGAAGGTCCTGACCTCGAGCTACGAGCCGCAGTATGGCGGGAGCACGTCGGGACAGATCATGGCCACGACGAAGTCCGGCACGGACGCGTTCCACGGTGCGCTCTTCCTTCGGCGCCGCCCTCGGTGGGCCGGCCAAGATCCCCGGGCAGTGGTCGAGCAGCGTCAAGAGTTACTTCTACGCGGACTTCGAGGGCTATCGTCAGACCGGCGGCGCCAACACGCCCACGCGCACGATCCCTTAGCTTCTGGAAAGGGCCGGCAATTTCAGCGACTGGCGCGACGCCAACGGCAACCTGATCCCGATCTACGATCCCGCGACGACGCGCATCGTGAACGGCGTCGTCGTCCGCGACCCCTTCCCGGGCAACATCATCCCCGCGAACCGCTTCAGCCCGATCGCCCGCCAGTGGCTGCAGTTCCTTCCGAGTCCGACGAGCTCGGGCCCGCTCAACAACTACCTGGTCCCGGTGCCCGTGCCCGACACGCTGGTGGCGGACAGCAACTACTACTTCCTGCGTTTCGATAGCTACGCCGGCCAGAGGGACCACCTGTCGGTGACCCTCTGGCACCAGCGCTCGCCCGCCAAGTTCAACTCGGAGCTGCCGCACGAGATCGCCAATGAGACCTATTCCGACCCGCAGAACTCCTGGGTGAACCGCGCGAACTGGGACCACACCTTCAGCCCGAACGTCCTCAATCACATGACGTTCGGATACCTGAACCGCAACGAGGGCTATGGCAGCGTCAACGCGGACGCCGTCGGCTCGCTGCCGAAGATCGCGGGCGTGGCCGGGAGCAACGTCCCGCCGCAGATCACCTTCAGCGACGGCTTCGCACAGTGGGGCAACAACGCCGGCGTCAACGTGGGCAACATCACGACGCGGCCGACCTACGTCCTCAACGACCTGCTGACCTTCATCAAGGGCAGCCACACCATCAAGACCGGGTTCGAGTACCGCAACCCGGGCGGCAACCTCCACACGAACGGCAACCAGGCGGGGAGCTTCGCCTTCGGACGTGGGGCCACCGGCATCGTGGGCCAGAACAGCGGCAGCCCGATTGCGAGCTTCCTGCTCGGCGCCGTCGACAATGGCACCGTGGCGTTCCGCACGTCGCCCAACACCTACGTGCGTCAGGCGGCCTACATCGTCCACGCCGGTGACACGTGGAGGATGAATCACAAGCTGACCGTGAACTACGGCTTGCGCTGGGACGTATTCACGCCGTCGAAGGAGAAGTACGACCGGTTCTCGTTCTTCGATCCGAACGGCGCGAATCCCGGAGCGGCCGGCCGGGCCGGCCGTCTCGCCTTCGCCGGCGACAGCTACGGCGCCGCCAGCTACGGCGCGGACTATCCCGAGAAGATCTACTGGAAGGCCTTCCAGCCGCGCCTCGGCGCCACCTACGCGGTCAACCCCAAGACGCTGGTCCGCGCCGGATGGGGGATCTTCTACAACAAGGCCTTCTACCCCGGATGGGGTGGCGGCATCGCGCAGGACGGATTCAACAGCAACGTGACGTTCAACAGCACGCTGGGCGGAGTGCAACCCGCCTTCCTCCTGGACAACGGCTTCCCGCAGAACTTCCAGCAGCCGCCCTTCATCCGGTCGGATTACCGCAACGGGCAGGACCTCACCTACCGGCCGCTGAACGCCAATGACCGGGCGCGCTCGCAGCAGTGGAACCTGACCGTGGACCGCGAGATCGCCAACAACTTCATGGTGAGCCTGGCCTACGTCGGCAGCCGGGGCACCCATCTGACTTCGCTGAACGAGCCGCTGAACGTCCTCGATCCCAAGTACCTTGCGCTGGGCTCGCAGCTCTACGAGGAGTTCCAGCCCGGGCAAACGTCGCTTCACGGCGTCTCGGTCCCGTATGCAGGATGGCGTGAGCAGATGACCGGCTGCGCGCCGTCGCTGGCGCAGGCGCTGCTCCCGTTCCCCCAGTACTGCTCGTCCCTGCAGGGCATCAACGAGCTGGCGGGCAAGTCGATGTACAACTCGCTGCAGGCGAAAGCGGAGAAGCGCTTCTCCGGTGGCACCTACCTCCTCATCTCCTACACCCTGGCCAAACTCAAGACGAGCGGGTCGGACACCGTGCAGAGCGGCGCCAGCGCATGGGGCGGCGCCAACGGCGTGATCTCGCCCTACGAGAAGGACCGCAACTACTCGCTGGCCACGGACGACGTGACACACGTGCTGTCGGCGGCCATGGTCTACGAGCTGCCGTTCGGTCGGAACAAGAAGTGGCTCAGCAGCGGCGTGGGCGCGACCGTCCTGGGCGGATGGCAGGTCAGCACGCTGGTTCGCTACTCATCGTCCATCCCGTTCTTCTTCCGGTCGAGCTTCTGCAACGTTCCTTCGCAGTTCCGTGCCGGCTGCATCCCCGCTTTGAAGGCGGGAGCGAACCCGTTCCTCCAGGACCTGGGAAGCTTCGACCCGGCGAAGGGTCCGCTGCTCGACAAGAACGCTTTCGAGCCCATCAGCGCGTTCAACTTCTACTACGGCACCGGCGATCGCGTGACCAACATCCGCGGCTTCGGCTACAAGAACCAGGACCTGTCGCTCATCAAGAACACGAAGCTCGGCGGTCGCATCAACCTGCAGTTGCGCATCGAGGCCTTCAACCTCTGGAACTGGCACGTCTTCCAGGCCCAGGGGAACCAGAACTACGGGCTCTCCGCTTTCAACACCGACCTGGCCAGCCCCGACTTCGGGAAGTGGAACGGGACGGTGAGCGATCCGAGGAACGTCCAGGTCGCCGCCCGCATCGAGTTCTAGATTTCGGGGGGAAGTTCGTTAGTGATTCGGGGGGGGTACGGTCTACGAACGTACCCCCCCACGCGCTTCGCGCTCCCCCCCACGTCGCTCGCTCGCTCGCTGCGTGTGGTCTGTCATTCGCCCCGGGCCCTAGCGAGGTGCGGCGCCGGCCTGGTCTTGCTCTTTCTTGAGGGCCTGGAAGCGCTCCAGGGCGCGGTCGGCCTTCTCGGTCTCGCCGGCGCGGCGATAGAGGCGGGCGAGCGCGTAATGCGGCTCCGGATAGCGGGGATCGAGCCCAGCGGCCTGGCCGAGGGCCGCGATGGCCTCCGCGGCCTGGCCCTTCTTCTCGAGGACGATCCCCAACTGATAAGGCGCGGGCGCGAAGCGCGGGTCCTCGCGCGTGGACTCGCGCAACAGGGGCTCCGCCTCGTCGAGCCGGTCGAGACGCGTGAGCAGGAGGCCGAGGTTGAGCGCCGGCCAGGGCGAATGGGCGCCGCGCGCGCGGTTGAGCCGAAGGGCCTCCTCGTAGCTCTTGATGGCCTCGTCGTACCGGCCGAGCGCATCCAGGGCGAGGCCCAGGTTGTCGTAGGCCTTCACGTACCCGGGATCGAGAGCGAGCGCGCGGTGGAATCCCTCGACGGCGGCCGCGTAGTGCTCCTCGTCGTACTCCAGGCGGGCCAGCCAGTAGGGATAGAGCGGGCTGGCCGGCTCGGCCGCGGCCAGCGTCTCCAGCTCAGGGCGAGCCCATCGCCCCTGGCGCAGGACCACGTACGCCATGGCCAGGGTGAAGCGGCTCCGGGCGTCGAGGGACGCCAGCGCCTCCGCCTTCTTGAGCGCGATGGCGGAGTCGAGGTACTCGCCCCTCACGAAGAGCACGCCGCCGAGGAGCCGGAGCAGCGCCGGCGAGCGGGGGGTGCGGGCGTACGCCTCGAGGAGAACCGCCTGCGCGCGCTCGTAGGCCCCGGCCTCGAAGGCCTGCGCGAGGCGCGTGCGCTCGTCCGGAGCGAGGGGGATGGAGTCGAGGTCGCGCGCGTCGAGCGATCTCACGCCCGCGGCCGCGGCCGGTGGGTCCTGCGCCGGCGCCGCCGGCGGGGAGAAGCCCAGGCCGGCGGCCAGCGCGATCGTGGCCGCCCGCCACGTCACGGCTTCTCCTCGGCCTCGATCCGGCGCCGGAGCGCGAGCGCGCCCGCGCTCTC
>QHVP01000088.1:0-7865 GCA_003222295.1 Acidobacteriota bacterium
AGGAGGACCTCGTGGACCCGCCCGTGACCGTCTCCGCGGACGGCCGGATTGCGGTGCCGGAAGGCCCCGGGATCGGTCACGAGATCGTCTGGCCGCGCATCGAGAGGGCCACGGTGACGCGCCGGAGCTGGACGCCGTAAGGCCTTGCCGCGGGTTGCATAACGGTTCCGCATGCGTAGGATGGAGGCCCTCGCGGTGCCTCGTCGCCGCGGGGCCCTCGCTATGAGCCGCCGCCGCCGGATTCGCGGGAAGCGCCGCCGCAGGGCGTCCAGGGCCTCCCCTCCGTCCAACGTCTTCCCCGTCGCGGCCGGCGAGCCCACGCCAGACAATATCGGGATCCCCCAGGCCGAGGAGGAAGGTCCGCCCGCCGACCTCGATCGGCTCGCGCCCGACGCGGCCCTCGGCGAAGCCGGCCTGCGCGAGCCTCCCGCGCTGATCGTGGAGGGACCGGAAGGCGCCAAGCGCCGGCGCGCGCGCGACGAGCGGGACGGGATCGAGGCGGCGGACCCGCGGCGGGGGATGCTCTACGTCGGGATCGCGGTGTTCGTGGCCGTGCTGGTGTTCGCCGTGCTCAGCCTGATCGAGTCGCGTTAGCCATCGAGTCGCGGGAGCTCATCCCTTCGCGTCCCCCCGCGCCCGGATCGCTTCTTCCGCCGCCGCGATCAGGAACTCGCAGCCGATGGGGAGCGCGTCCTCGTCGAAGTCGAAACGCGGGCTATGGTGCGGCTGATCGAGGCCGCGCGCGGCGTTCGAGGACCCCACGAACACGAAGCACCCCGGCACCTGCTCGAAATAGACGGCCATGTCCTCGCCGCCCATGGTGGGCTCGGGGCGCACGACCTTCTCCTCGCCCACGACCCGCACCGCCGCGCGGCGTGCGATCTCCGCGATGTCGGGATGGTTGATCACCGGCGGATTGCCGGCCTTCACCTCCACCTCGGCCCGACACCGCAGGGCCTCCGCGACCCCGCGGGCGACGCGCGTGAGCCGCTCGGGCATGGAGCGGCGGAGGGCGGGATCGAAGGTGCGGATGGTGCCGGTGAGGACCACGTCGTCGGGGATGACGTTGAAGGCCTGGCCGCCGTGCACGGACCCGATGGTCACCACCGCCGGCTCGATCGGGGAGACCTCCCGCGCGACGACGGTTTGCAGCGCGACCACGACCTGGGCCGCGGCGACGATGGGATCGGCGGCGCGATGCGGCTTGCCCCCGTGACCGCCCCGGCCGTGGATCACGATGCGGAGCCGGTCCACCGCCGCCATCAGCGGGCCTTCCTTCACCCCGATCGTGCCCACCGGCAGCTCGTTCCAGAGATGGACTCCCATCACCACGTCCACTCCTTCGAGGCCGCCGTCGCGGATCACGGCCTGCGCGCCTCCCTCGCCCTCCTCGGCGGGCTGGAAGAGGACGCGCACCGACCCGGCCAGGCCGCGCCCGACGAGCGCCCTCGCTGCCGTCACCGCCATCGCCACGTGCCCGTCGTGCCCACAGGCATGCATCCGCCCGGGCACGAGCGAGGCGTAGGAAGCCTCGCTGTCCTCCTGGATGGGCAGGGCGTCCATGTCCGCGCGGAGGAGCACGGCCGGCCCGCGGCGGCCGCGGATGCTCGCGATCACTCCCGTGCCTCCCACGCCCGCGCGCACCTCGAGGCCCGCGGCCTCGAGGAGGGCCGCCACCCGCGCCGCCGTGCGCGTCTCCGCGTAGGCCAGCTCGGGATGCTGGTGCAGCTCGCGGCGCAGCGCGATCATCTCGGCCTGCAGGGCGCGGACGTCGTCGGAGAGTCGAGTCATGTCGGGATTGTAGCCAACGCCGACTAGAATCGACGGCGTGGGGGAAGGGAATGGCACGCGCCGCGCGTCGGCGTCGCTCGCGGGAGCCGCGGTGGCCGTGGTGGTGGCCGCGGTCGTGGTGATCGCCGGCCTGTATGCCCGTGCGCCGCGCGCGACCCGCCTGCACGTCGGCGAGATCGCTCCCGACTTCACGCTTGCCGTCGTGACCGGCGGTCCTCCCGTCCGCCTGTCCGAGATCCGCGGCGGGCCCAACGTCCTCTTCTTCTTCGACACGCGGTGGCCGGGCAGCGACGCCTACCTGCAATACCTCGAGCGCATGCACCGGCGGTACTTCCGGCGCGGGCTGCGCACGACGGGGGTGGCCCTCGACTCCGACGTCGCCGCCGTCCGCCGGTTCGTCGCCCGCAACGCGCTGACCTTCACGGTGCTCTCCGACCCTTTCGCGTACGCGCTCCACCGAAGCTACGGCACCCCCCGCGATCCGGAGGCGTATCTCCTCGATGCCCAGGGCCGAGTGCTGGCCGTCTTCACCGAGCGCGTCGACTGGAGCACGCCGGAGTTTCGCGAGCGGCTCGAGAAGCAGCTCCCGCCCGCTCCGCCCGGCTCGTGAGAGGACGCGTGCGCGCATGAGGGAGATCGTCAAGTTCGCGGCCGTGGTCCTCATCGTGGCCGGGACCGCCTTCGGGTTCATCTCGCTGCAGGAGAGGAACGGCGACGGCCTCCGCCCGGGCACCGCCGTGCCCGACTTCCGGCTCCTTTCGCCGGCGGGTGGCACCACGGACCTGGGATCGCTGCGCGGCCGCGTCGTGCTCGTCAACTTCTGGGCGACGTGGTGTCCGCCCTGCGTGCAGGAGATGCCGTCCCTCGAGCGCCTCTACCGCACCCTGGGCCCGGAAGGCCTCGTGGTCGTCGGCATCTCCGAGGACGCGGACGAGAAGGCGGCGCGCGACTTCGCGCAGCGCCTGGGCCTCACCTTCCCGATCCTGAGCGATCCCGGAGCGCAGACCGCCGCCGCCTATCGCGCGACCGGCTATCCGGAGACCTTCGTCATCGGCCGCGACGGCACGCTGCTGCGCACTTTCGTCGGTCCCGCGGAGTGGGACACGCCGGAAGCCGTCGGTTACTTCCGCGGGCTGCTGCCCCGGCGCCCGGCCGCGACCGAGCGCAGCACCTCGCCGGCCAGGTAGAGGCTGCCCGCGGCCACGACCAGGCCGCGGGGGCCGGCCAGCCGCCGGGCGCGGGCCAGGGCCGCTCCCACCGTGCCCGCCCTCCGGGCGCGGCGCGCCGGCGCGCCCACCGCCTGCGCGATCGCGTCCGGCGCGGCGGCCCGATTGCCGGGCACCTTCGTGAGGATGACCTCGCGCGCGAGCGGAAAGAGGATGCGGCCCATGGCCGCGATGTCCTTGTCCGCCATGGCCGCGAACACGAGCACGAAGGGACCCTCCCTCCGCAGCTCGTCGGCCAGGGCGCGCGCGGCCGCGGGGTTGTGCGCGCCGTCCACGAGCAGCGGTGGCCGTCCGGGCAGCCGCTGCAGGCGGCCCGGCCAGCGCGTCCGCGAGATTCCGGCCGCCATCTTGGAGAGATCGACGGCGAGCCCGGCCGCCCGGGCCTCCTCCAGCAGCCTCACCGCGACGGCCAGGTTCGCGCGCTGATGCGCGCCCGGCAGCGGACGCAGGTCGCGGTGGACGCGGCGCGGAGTCACGACGTCCACTTTTCCTCCGGGCCGTGGCACCACGCGGTCCACGGCCACTTCCGCGATCCGCGCTCCCAGGCGGTCCGCCGCCGCCTGGATGGCGTCGCGCGCCTCGTCGGACATGGGCCCGAGCACGGTGACGCGCCCCCGCCGCAGGACGCCGGCCTTCTCGCGCGCGATGGCGGCGAGCGTGGTCCCGAGGTAGGCCTCGTGATCGCGATCGATCGTCACGATGGCGGAGCACAGGGGATCCACCACGTTGGTGGCGTCGAGGCGAGCGCCCATTCCGACCTCCAGCACCGCGACGTCGACCCGCGCCCGCTGGAAATGGAGAAGGGCGGCCGCGGTCAGCACCTCGAAGAAGGTCGGCTGCGCGGGCAGGGTCCCGTCCGCGGCCAGGGCCTCCGCCGCCGCGCGCACGCGCGCCACCTCGCGGTCGAGGGCGCGGCTGGAGATGGCGCGTCCCCCTACCGCGATGCGCTCGCCGACGTGCACCAGGTGCGGCGAGGTGTAGCGCCCCACGCGCAGGCCGCTCGCGCGCAGGACGGAATCGGAGTAGGCCACCACCGATCCCTTGCCGTTCGTGCCCGCGACCAGCAGGGAGGCAAACGCATGCTCCGGATGCCCGAGTGCTCCCACCAGCGCCTGGATGGTCTCGAGTCCGAACTTCATGCCCAGGCGGATGCGGGACGCGAGGTAGGTGCCGGCCGGGGGAGGATCGCGCTGCGGCATGGAAGGGCGCCCATGATAGGCTGCCCCGGCCCCGGAGTGGCGCCCTCCTCCCGTCCGCTTACAATCGGAGAGCCATGCCCCCCGCCCGCATCCTCATCGTCGACGACCTGCCCGAGAACCGCGAGATCCTGACCGGCCTTTTGGAGCCGGAGGGGTACGTGCTCGTCACGGCCAAGGACGGGCAGGAAGGGCTGGAAAGGGCGCTGGCCGACCCGCCCGACCTCATCCTCATGGACGTCTCCATGCCGCGCATGACGGGCTTCGAAGCCTGCCGGCGTCTCAAGGCCGACCAGAGGACCCACCTCGTCCCCCTCGTCCTGGTGACGGGTCTGGTGGCGCGGGAAGACCGCATCCAGGGCATCGCCGCCGGCTGCGACGACTTCCTGACCAAGCCCGTGGACGCCGAGCAGCTCATGGCGCGCACGCGCAGCCTGCTCCGGGCCAAGGCCCTCATCGACGACCTCGAGCAGGCCGAGAACGTCCTCGTCAGCCTGGCCACCGCGCTCGATGCGAAGGACAACTACACGCGCGGGCACTCCGAGCGCGTGGCGGAGTACGCGGAGGCGCTCGGCGGGGCGCTCGGCCTCGACCGCGCCGAGCGCCGTACCCTGCGCCGCGCCGGCCTGCTCCACGACATCGGGAAGATCGGGACACGGCTCGACTATCTCCAGAAGCCGGGCCCGCTGACGGCGTCGGAATACGAGGAAGTGAAGAAGCATCCCGTCGTCGGCTACGAGATCTGCCTGCCCCTGCGCACGATGGTTCCCCTCCTCGCCCTCATCCGCGGCCACCACGAGCGCCTCGACGGCCGCGGCTATCCGGACGGCCTCAAGGGGGACGCCATCTCCCTGCCCCTGCGCTGCCTCAGCGTCGCCGACGTGTACGACGCGCTGACCTCCGATCGCTCCTACCGCAAGGCCCTCGCCCGGGCAGAGGCGATGCGCCTGATGCGGGAAGAGGCGAGTGTCGGCATGTGGGACCTGCGCATCGTGGACGCGCTCGATCGCGTACTGACACGCGGGGCGTAGCTGGCGCGGTTCCTTTCCTTCCGTCCCTGAAGACAAGCCGACCAAGCCACAACCCTCTCATCTGTTAACCGAGTCGATCGATCTCTGTTGTCGTTGTTTCGTTTCCAGTGTGGAAAAGTGGAAGAAAGTGTGGAATACTCCTAGCTCTCTGTGTTCAAAGGGACTTATCGCCATCGAATCGACTCCAAGGGGCGTCTTCCCGTGCCCGCCGTCTTCCGCCGCGGTCTCGGCGAGGCGCCGCCGGCGGTCGTGGTGACGCCGCTCGATCAGTGCCTCGCGGCCTATCCACGCTCCGAGTGGTCCCGTCTGGAAGAGCAGCTCCGCACCCTCCCGGTGTTCAGCCGCCCGGCCAAGGCCCTCACCCGGCTCCTCACCAGCCGCGCCGTCGACTGCGAGCTCGACGTCCAGGGCCGGATCCTCCTGCCCACGCCCCTGCGGGCCGCCGCGGGCCTCGACCGCGAGGCCCTCGTCATCGGCGTCCTGAACCGGTTCGAAGTGTGGGCGCCGGACAGGTGGGACGCCTTCGTGGCCGACTCCGAGCGTCTGCTCGAGGACGCCACCCTGGACGTGCAGTGGCCGCTGCCGCCCGCGGCGTCCCCCGAGCCGCAATCCCCGGGTCATCCACAGGAAAAACCCAAGCGCATGTGACTTTTTCCCCCTTGACACCCTGAGGGGCGCCCTCTAGACTCCTTAGTGGAATTTTGTGGAAAAAAGTGGTCTCGCGTGTCCCGAGGTGGAGCGCGAGGGCCGCGACTGAGCGGGAGGCCCGGCCCGCCGCGGAGAAGCGTCTCCCCGGCGGGCCCATGGGCGTTCGACGAAGGCGGGCTCTAGCGTGCTGCGGGGAAACCATCCGGCGCGCGTCGACGACAAGGGGAGACTCAAGATCCCCAACGGCTTCCGTGTGCTCGTCGAGCAGCAGTACGGCGCGGAGCTCTTCGTCACCAGCGTCAGCGGCGAGTACGTGCGCATCTATCCGATGGCGGTGTGGCTCGAGATCGAGCGCCGGCTGGCCGAGGTCCCGTCCGCCAATCCTTCGAAGCAGCGGTTCCTCGACCGCGTGAACTTCTTCGGGCAAGCGGTGACGATGGACAAGCAGGGCCGCGCCGTGCTGCCGCAGCTCCTGCGCGAGAGCGCGGCCATGGCCGGCGACGTCAGCGTGCTCGGCCTGCAGAACCACCTGGAGGTGTGGAACCAGAAGCGGCTCACGGAGCGGTTCGAGAAGGAGCCGTTCACGGACGAGGACGGACGCGTGCTCTCCGGGTTCGGGATCTGATGTGGCGACCGGCGCCGTCCCCCGCCACCAGCCGGTGCTGCTCGCGGAAGCGATGGAGCTGCTCGCGGTGAGGCCGGGCGGCCTCTACGTGGACGCGACGGTCGGGCTCGGCGGCCACGCGGGCGAGATCCTGCGGCGGAGCGCCCCCGACGGCCGCCTCGTCGCCTTCGACAAGGATCCGGGCGCCATCGCCCACGCGCGCGCGCGGCTGCGCGAGTTCGGCGATCGCGTGCGCTTCGAGCACGCGGACTTCCGCGAGATCCCCGAGCGTCTCGGCGGCGAAGCCCCGCAGGGCGTGCTCCTCGACCTGGGCGTGAGCTCGATGCAGCTCGACGAGGCGGCCCGCGGGTTCAGCTTCAATGCCGAGGGTCCGCTCGACATGCGCATGGACCCGACGGAAGGGTTCACGGCGGCCGACCTCGTGAACCGCCTGCCCGAGCGCGAGCTGGCCGACGTCATCTACCGCTGGGGCGAGGAGCACGCGTCGCGGCGCATCGCGCGCGCAATCGTGGAGACGCGGCGGCGGCGGCATTTCACCACCACCACCGAGCTGGCGGAGGTGGTGCGGCGCTCGGCCGGACGCTCGCGCCGTCCCGGCCTCGATCCCGCGACGAAGACCTTCCAGGCCCTGCGCATCCACGTCAATCGCGAGCTGGAGGGCCTGGGGCCGGCCCTGGAACGCATGGCGGGCCTCCTCGCGCCGGGTGGACGGCTGGCCGTGATCGCGTTCCACAGCCTGGAGGACCGCGAGGTCAAGCAGACGCTGCGCGCGGTCGCCACCCGCGGATTCCGGATCCTGACCAAGAAGCCCCTCGTGCCCGGCGACGCGGAGACGGCGAGGAATCCCCGCGCCCGCAGCGCCAAGCTCCGCGCGATCGAGCGCGAGGTCGCGTGAGAATCGACAACTCCAACGTCATTCGCGAGGTCGATCCCCGGGCCAGCCGGGACCTGTGGTGGCTGCTGGTCCTGGTGATGACGCTGGTGGGCGGGCTCGTCCTGTATGCCTGGCCGCACCTGCAGATCCGCGAGACCTCGCGCGCGCAGGACCGCATGTCCCGCCAGCGCGAGCGGCTCCTGGAGGAGAACCGCAAGCTGCGGCTCGAGAAGGCCAGCCTCGAGAACCTGCGGCGGGTCGAGAGCATCGCCACCCGCGAGCTCGGCCTCTCGCCGCCGCCGGCGGCGCGGGTGGTGGTGATCGAGCGCGCGCGCACCCCCGCGCCGGGGGCGCAGCTGGCCAAGGAGCTCGGCACCCCGGCCGCCTCGTCGCCGGGGGGAGAGCGGAACTGATGGCGGGCGAGCGGATGACGCTCGGCGCCTCGCTGCTCGCGCCGCCTCCTTCCGCGCGCGA
>QHVP01000088.1:7892-10181 GCA_003222295.1 Acidobacteriota bacterium
CGCGCCAGAGCGAGCGCACCATCAACCTCGACCCGCGCCGCGGGGCCATCGTCGACCGCAGCGGCCATCCCCTCGCCGTCAGCGTGGACGCGGAGAGCATCTACGCCGTCCCGCAGGACATCGAGGATGCGGCGGGGACGGCGACGGCCCTCGGCCGCGCGCTGTCCCTCGACGCCGGCGCGCGCAAGGAGCTGCAGGCGCTGCTGGAGAAGACGCGCGCCTTCGTGTGGGTGCGGCGAAAGGTGGACCCCACCGTCGCGCGCGTGGTGCGCGCCCTGCAGCTCGACGGGGTCGGGTTCCTCACCGAGAACCGGCGCTACTACCCGCAGCGAGAGCTGGCCGCGCACGTCATCGGATACGTCGGGCTCGACAACACCGGCATGAGCGGCATCGAGTACACGTTCGAGAACGCGATCCGCGGCCGCGCGGCCAAGGTGCTCATCCGCACGGACGCGCGCCGCCGGGCCCTCGACCACACGGAGAAGCCCTCGACCGAGGGACACACCGTCGTGCTCACCATCGACGAGTCGATCCAGCACGTGGTGGAGAGGGAGCTGGAGCGCTCGGTCCAGGAGACGGGCTCCATCGCGGGGGTGGCGGTGGTGATGGACCCGCGCACGGGGGAGATCCTCGCCCTGGCCAACCGCCCGACCTTCAACCCGAACAAGTTCGGCGCCTATCCCAGCTCGCGCTGGCGCAACCGCGCCGTGGCCGACGCCTACGAGCCGGGCAGCATGTTCAAGATCATCACCGCCGCCGCCGGCCTCGAGGAGAAGGTGGTCGATCCGGACGAGATGATCGACTGCGGCCACGGCTTCCTGGAAGTGGCGGGGATCCGCATCAACGATCACAAGGTCTTCGACCAGCTCTCCTTCCGCGACGTCATGGCCAAGTCCAGCGACGTGGGCGTGGCGCGCGTCGCCCAGCGCCTGGGCCGCGACAACTTCAACCGCTACCTGCGGCATTTCGGCTTCGGCGCCGCCACCGGCGTCGAGCTGCCCGGCGAGTCGGGCGGGCTCTTGCGGCCGCTCAATCGCTGGAGCGCGCTGAGCCTGCCCACGCTGTCCTTCGGGCAGGAGATCGGCGTCACCGCCTTGCAGATGACGGCGGCGGTGGCGGCGGTGGCCAACGGCGGCTACCTGATGAAGCCCACGATCATCCGCCAGATCGAAGACAGCGAGGGCCGCATCGTGCGCGAGGCGCGGCCCACCGCCGTGCGGCGCGTGCTCGATCCGGCCACCGCCGACCGGCTGACCGACATCCTGCGCGGGGTCGTGCTCAAGGGCACCGGCCATCGCGCGGCCATCCCCGGCTACGCGGTGGCGGGCAAGACGGGCACCGCCCAGAAGGTGGACCCCGGCGGCAAGTACTCGATGGTGGACCACGTCGCGTCCTTCGTGGGCTTCGTGCCCGCGTCGCGCCCAGCCCTGGTCGTGCTCGTCTCCCTCGACACGCCCAAGGGCCCCGCCAACGAGGGCGGCGACGTGGCGGCGCCGCTCTTCGCGCGCATCGCCGAGCCCGCGCTCCGCCGGCTGGCGGTGCCTCCGGACGATCCCGACCGGGTCCTGCGCGCGACGGGGCGGCCGAGCGAGAGCGTGCACCTGGCCGCCTATGAGCCGGTGCCCGCGGCCGGCCCCGCGAGCCCGGCCGAGTCCGGCTTCATGCCCGACCTCCGCGGCACCTCCGCCCGCGAAGGGGCGACCTCCGCCGCGCGCCTGGGCCTCATCGTCGAGCTGAAGGGATCCGGCCGCGTGGTGAAGCAGGCGCCCGAGCCGGGGGCGGAGATCGAGGCGGGAATGACCTGCGTCCTCCAGCTCGGAGGCACGCCGTGAACCTGCGCGAGCTGGCCGCGCGCCTGCCCGGCGCCGTCCTCAGCGGGGACGGCGAGGCCGCCATCACCGCCGTCACCCACGACTCGCGCAAGGCGGGGCCGGGCGCGCTCTTCGTCGCCGTCAAGGGGCTGGCCGCCGACGGCAACCAGTTCGTGGAGGCGGCGCGCAAGAAGGGCGCGGCCGCCATCGCGTCCGAGCAGCCGGCGCCGCCGGGATCGACGTGGCTGCAGGTCCCGGACGCGCGTGAGGCGCTGGCCCAACTCTCCGCGGCCGTGCTCGGCGATCCCGCGCGCGCGCTGGAGCTCGTCGGCGTCACCGGCACCAACGGCAAGACCACCACGACCTATCTCATCGACGCCGCCCTGCGCGCGGCCGGCCACCAGGTCGGGCTGCTCGGCACCGTGCTCTACCGGATCGGCGACCGGATGGCGGACGCGACACGGACGACGCCGGAGTC
>QHVP01000566.1 GCA_003222295.1 Acidobacteriota bacterium
TCGAGGACGATCTCGACCTCGGGGTTGCCGCGCGAGAGCGCGTTGCCGATCACGACGAGCTCCGCCTCCGCGGGCACGTTCTCTTCCGCGTAGGGCGAGCGCACGGGGATCCCGAGCTCCTCGAGCTGGGTCGACATGGGCGGGTAGATGTCCTGGTCCGACCCCGTCACCTCGTACCCCCGCTCACGCAGGAGACCGGCCAGCGACGCCATGGCCGTCCCTGCGATCGCGGACAGATGGATTTTCATTCGACCGACGCCTCCACGATCTCGAAGCGTGTCTCTTCGCCGTGGCAGAGGAGACGCGCACGCACGCCCAGGGGCAGGGTGACGTTGGGGCCGTTGACGTGTCCGCTGGAGAGGCCCAGCGCGATCGGTATGTCCAGCTCCGACAAGGATTCCCGGATGACGTCCTCCAGGGTGAAGTCCGCCGAAGCGGGCGGGTTGCACCCCTTCATGTCGCCGAACACGAGCCCACGGATGCCGTCGAACGCTCCCGACGAGCGGAGCTGAAGCAACATCCGGTCCACCTTGTGGGGCTTCTCGTCCACGTCCTCGATGAAGAGGATCGTGCCCTCCTTGTCCGGGCGCAGCGGCCACCGCGTCCCGGCGGCGGCGGCGAGGATGGAGAGGCAGCCACCGAGGAGGCGGCCTTCCGCCTCGCCGTCGCGCAGGCACACGAGGTCGCCGGGCTCGGAGGCGTAGGGCGCCGCGCCGCCCTGGAGGGCCGCGTTCCAGCTCCTCTCGTCGAACGCGCCCAGGGCGAACTCCCAGGCCACCATGGGGCCGTGGAAGGTCACGAGCTCGAGCGCGTTGAAGACGAGATGAAGGCACGTGACGTCGCTGTAGCCGATGAACGGCTTGAAATGGCCGCGCAGGAGGTCGAGGTCCAGCCGCGGCAGCAGCCAGCCCGCGCCCGCACCCCCGCGGGCGCAGATCACGCCCGCGACCTCGTCGTCGGCGAAGAGTCCCTGCAGGTCCGCCAGCCGCTCCTCGACGGTGCCGGCGGTGTAGATGTGCCGCTTCGCCACCGCATCCCCCACCTTGACCCGGAAGCCCATCTGCTCGAGGCGCTCCATGCCGCGTCGCAGGCGCCCGAGGTCGACGGCGCCCGCGGGCGCGCAGATCCCGAGGAGATCGCCGGGCCGGAGCGCGCGAGGTCGAGCCCAGCTCACAGCACCCGTCTGGTGGCGCCGCCGTCGACGGCGATCGTGGTCCCGGTCACGTACGAGGCGCGCTCCGAGCAGAGGAACGCGACCACCGCCGCCAGCTCCTCCGGCTCGGCCACGCGGCCCAGCGGGGCGGACAGGCCGAGGGCCTCGATCACCTGGGCGGGCGTGACTCCGGCGGCGCGCGCGCGGGCCTCCGCGACTTCGTCCAGGCGCTCCGTGCGCGTGTAGCCGGGGCAGACCGTGTTCACGAGGATGCCGTCCTTCCCCAGCTCGTTGGCCAGGGTCTCCGCCAGTCCGACGATCGCGGGCCGCAGGGCGTTCGAGAGGGCGAGGCCCTGAATGGGCTGCCGGGCGGACAGGGAGGCGATGTTCACGATCCGGCCCCAGCGGCGCGCCCGCATGTGGGGGATGGCCGCGCGCACGAGGTGGACGACGTTGGCAAGGGTCACGCGATAGGCCTCTTCCCAACCCTCGTCGCCGACCGCCTCGAAGGCGCCGGGCCGCGGCCCGCCGGTGTTGGTGACGAGCACGTCGAGACGGCCGAACGCTTCGGCGGCACGCGTGACGAACGCGTGGCAATCCGCGGCCACGCCGACGTCGGCCTTCACCGAGAGGGTCCGGGCACCGGTCGCGCGCGCGACCTCTTCCGCCGCTTCGCGCACGCGCGCCTCGTCGCGGCCGCACAGCGCGACCGAGCAGCCTTCCGCGGCCAGCGCCTGGGCGGTCGCGCGGCCCAGCCCGCGCGAGGCGGCGGCGACGGCCGCCGCCCGTCCCTTCAGTCCGAGGTCCACGGGAACCGGAGCGGCTCTCCGCCGCGCTCCGAGATCTCCTGGGCGAGGGCCGTGAACTCGGGCGATCCGGCGCGCCGTCGCGCCTCGCGCGGATCGGGATCGCGATACGGCAGCAGGTAGCGCTCCTTCAGGCTGCGGATGCGTCGGAGCGAGTCGTCCATGGCCTTGAAGGGTACCTCGCCCGCCTCGACGGCGCGGATGGCGCCCTCGATGGCGGTGACCTGGGCGTCGTGGGTGAGGCAGACGGGCACGATGTCGCAGCCGGCCTGCATGGCGAGGACGGCGGAACGGTCCGGGGTCCAGCGGTCGGCAACCGCCTTCATCTCGAGATCGTCGGTCAGCACCACGCCGTCGTACCCCATCTCGCGGCGCAGGATGCCGTCGACGATCGGCTTGGAGATCGACGCCGGAAACTCGGGATCCAGCTCGGGGTAGAGGACGTGCGCCATCATGATCGTCGCGACCCTTGCCGCGATCGCATGCCGGAAAGGCCGGATCTCGACGTCCTCGAGACGGGTGCGGCTCTGCTCGACCACCGGCAGCTCGAGGTGGGAATCCAGGTCCGTGTCGCCGTGCCCCGGGAAGTGCTTGGCCGAAGCGACGACTCCCCCGCCCTGCAGGCCTTCGATCATGGCCGTCCCCAGCCGTCCCACGAGCTCGGGGCCGTCGCCGAAAGAACGGTTGCCGATGATCGGATTGTCGGGGTTCGTGTCCACGTCCATGATGGGCGCGAAGTCGCACTTGATCCCGGCCGACGCGCACTCAGCAGCCAGCGCCGCGCCCATCCGGCGCGCCAGGTCCTCGGAGCCGATGCGGCCCAGCGCGCGCAGGGGCGGCCAGACCGTCCACGGCGGGCCCATGCGGGCCACGCGCCCCCCTTCCTGGTCCACCGCGATGAGCAGCGGCGCGTCGTGGCCGGCGTCGCGCGCCGTCTCCTGGAGCTCGCGCAGGAGGCCCGCGACCTGCTCGGGACCGGCGATGTTGCGCGCGAACAGGATGAGGTGGCCGACGCCGAACTCGCGGATGAACCGCTTGACGTCCTTGGACGCCTCGAGCCCGTCGAAACCGATCATGAAGCGCTGCCCGACCCGCCGGACGCTCTCGCGCATGCAGTCGGGCTAGGCGCCGAGGCGCCGGCGCACGGCGTCGTTGACCTTCTTGCCGTCGACGGGTTTTCCGGCGGCCTGCAGGGCGGCCATGGCCGCCTTCATCGCTTTGCCCATGTCCTTGGGCGTGGCCGCCCCCGTCTCGGCGAGCGCCTTCTCCACTGCCTTCTCGATCTCGGCTTCCGAGGCCTCCGCGGGCAGGTAGGCCTTGAGCACGTCCAGCTCCTTCTCCTCCTTCTGGACGAGCTCGGGGCGATTGGCCTTGCGGAACTGGAAGATCGAGTCCTCGCGCTGCTTGACGAGGCCTTGCAGCACGCGGGTCGCCTCCGCGTCGTCGAGCGCGGCCTTCTTCTCGATCGCTCCATTCTGGAGCGCCGCCTTGGCCATGCGCAGCGCGCTGGTGCGGGCGGCATCCTGGCTCTTCATCGCCGCCGTGAGGTCCTGGGTGACGCGCTCGACGAGTGTCATGTCGAAAAGCATACACCGGCGCCCCGCGCGGCCGGCGCACGCCGGAGAGGCCACTCACGCTATCCTTGCGGCGTGGGCGCGCTGGCGGCGGTCCTCGTGCTGGCCGCGGCGGCCTCTCCGGTGGCGACGCTCGGCCGGCTGGCCGATGCGGTCGCGGCCGAGATCGTGCGCGTCTCCGCCGGCCGTCCCGTAGAGCTCTCACCGCCGGAAGACCGCACCGGGGCCGGCCTCGGCGCGGACCTCGACACGCTGGTCCGCTCACGCCTCGAGGGACGCGTCACCCTCGCCAGCTCGGGGCCGCGCCTGTCCGTCGCTTCGGTGATGGCGGAGGTCGGCAGCCGGCTCGTGTGGTCGGCCCGTGTCGTCGAGGAGCCCTCCGCGGCGCTGGTCGACGTGATCTCCGTATCGGGCTCCTGGGATCCTGGCCTGCTTCCGCTGGTCCCGAGTCGCGGAGGCGCGGGGGCGGAGGGCCTGGACGTGCTCGACCGCGCCACGACTCCACCGATCGAGGGAAGGATCGTGGCCCTCGCCTTCGCGGGCGAGGAGCGGCTCCTCGTCCTCTTCGACGACGCGCTCGCCCTGTATCGTCGCGACGGCCTCGCCCTGCGGCTCGAATCGCGACGGGACCTGCCCGGTCCGCTCTCCACCGTGCGGTTCCCGGGCGGGTTGCTCCTGGCCTCCGAGAGCGAGTCCGCGTGCTGGGCTCTCACCAGCCGCACGCCGCGCGCGGTGCTCTTCTCGCTCGACGGATCGCGGCTCACGGCGACGCATCAAGCGGAGGTCGTGCCCTGGCCGCGCATCGCGGCCGGCGTGCGACTGCGCCCGGGGACCAATCTGTTCGAGGTGGCGGGGCCGGGCGTCGAGGGCCCGGTGCTGGCCATGGAGCCGGAAGCGGGCTGGATGGTCGCGGCGGACGGTGCGCTGGCCCGAATGGGCGCCACCGAGCCGTCCGGCCCCGCGCGCCGCGCGGGTCCGGCCCTCACGCGCCTGTGGCCCGGATGGATCGCCGCCGCCAGCCCGGATCCTCCCGGCGATCACGACCGCATCCTCCTGTACCGCGAGTCGGCGGACGCGAGCACGGCGAGCCTCCCGGTGGAGGGCGCCGTCCGGGCGCTGGCCTCCCGGCGCCACGGCGGCAACGCCTTGCTCGCGGCCGCCCTCGAGGACCCCGCGGGTGGATTCCGGGTGACGCTGTTCGAGATGGCGGAGCGCCGGTGAGGCCCGCATCGAGGGAACGCGCGCAGGGCCTGGTCGCGATCGCGATCCTGGCGATGGCATTGGGCGCGGGGCGCAGCGCCCTCTCGGCATGGGGCCCCCGCTACGGCGGCGAGCTGCGCATCGCGCTGGCGGACGCGACGACCCGCACCGAGCCGTCCGCTCCGCGCGGGCTGGCCGAGCGCATCCTCGCCGGCCTGGTGGACGAAACGCTGCTCGCCGTGGACGAGGAAGGACGGGCCCGGCCCGCGCTCGCCCAGTCCTGGGCCAGCGCCGCCGATGGACGCGAGTGGACGCTGCGCCTCGCGCCCGCGACCTTCCACGACGGCACGCCGGTCGGGTCGGCCGATGCCGTGCGTGGCCTTCGGCGGTTCCTGCGCAGCGAATCCGTGGCCGCGGTCCATCTCGCGCGCGCCCTGGACGGCGGGGACGAATACCGCCGCGGCCACACCGATGCTCTCGCCGGCCTCAGTGCGCTCGACGATGCACGGCTCGTCCTGCGCTTTCGCGTCCCCAGTGCCGTTCCGCTCGCGCCCCTGGCCTCCCCGGCGGCCGCCATCGTCAGCGCCCGCGGCGCGGGTGCGGGACCGTTCGTCCCGACGACCCCGCCGTCCGCGCGTGGCGTCAGCGCCACCGCCTTCGGCCGCCACGTGCGCGGCCGTCCTTTCCTGGATGTCGTCCGCCTGATCACCACCGGGGCCACCGATCGCGGCCGTCCCGACGGAGGGGGCGCGGACGTCACCTCAGGCCCCCCTGCGCTGACGCCCGCGACGGGCCTGCTCCTGCTCATCCTCGATCCCGCCGCGCCTCCGCTCGCGGAGGGGCGCGCCCGGGCCCTTATCGCCGCCTCCGTCGATCGTGCGCAACTCGCGCGTCACTTCCTCCCGGGCGGCGAGCCCGCGGACGTCCTGCTCGCGCCCACCCTGCTGGCTCCCCTCCCCGTCTCGGCTGCGCGCGGCGCGGCCAGTCCGACTCCCGTCCCCGGGCGACTCCTGCTGAGGGTCGCCTCCGACGTGCCGCAGTCGGCGAGCCAGCGCGTCGTGGCGCATCTGGCTGCTCTCGGCCTGGAGGTGAAGGCGGTGGCGGTCCCGGCGGCGCTGGCGACGACGACGGCGGGCCCGGCGCGCCTCCTGGTCTGGTATCCCGAAGTGGCCGAAGCCGGCCTCGCCCTCGAAGAGCTGGCCACGCTGGCCGGAGCCGGCCCCCCGGTCCGCCTCGCCCTCGAGGCCGCCGATTCCGTTCGCGACTTCGACCGCCGCCGCGCCGAGCTGCAGCGCATCGAGGAGACCCTGCGCGGGACGCACGTGCTCGTGCCCCTGGCCCGGCTGCCCCTGCCCCTCGGGGCGCGT
>QHVP01000568.1 GCA_003222295.1 Acidobacteriota bacterium
TCCTTGTAAGTTGGTGCTGGTGCTGGGATTCGGACCCAGACTTTGCCGATTTTAAGTCGGCTGCCTCTGCCAATTGGGCTACACCAGCGATCGCGAACGGCTTCTTATATTCGCCCAGTTGCAGCGGACGAAGCGAGCGCCACGGAGGGCGCTTCGCCGCTGAACTGGGCGACAAGGAGCGGCGAGAGGGGCCCTACGGATTCCGATCGCCTAAGACGTCGAGCATCAACGCATGCAGCGCCGGGTTCGCCGCCACCACCTGGTCGGCGGTGAGCGCGATCGGCGAGCCGTCGAAGCGGCTGATGACGCCACCCGCCTCCGTGATGAGCAGCCCGCCCGCCATCACGTCCCAGGGATGGAGGCGCTCCTCCCAGAAGCCGTCCGCGCGGCCCGCGGCCACGTAGGAGAGGTCCAGGGCCGCCGCCCCGTCGCGCCGGATCGCGCGCGCCACGCCCATGAATTTGTTGAACAGCCGCAGCGCGCTCGTCAGGTCCAGGCGCATGTCGTAGGGGAATCCCGTGGTGAGGAGGCTGCGCAGGAGCTCGCTCCGGTCGCTGACGCGCAGCCGCCGCCCGTTGAGGTGGGCGCCGCCGCCGCGCTCGGCGGTGAACAGCTCCTCCTTGATGCAGTCGTAGACCGCGCCCGCGACGGGGACGCCGTCGAGGGTGAGCGCGACCGAGCAGCAGAAGAACGGATACCCGTGCGCGTAGTTCGTGGTGCCGTCGAGGGGATCCACGAACCAGACGTAGCGCGAGCCGGTTTGAGCGAGGTGCGTCTCCTCCGTGACGATGTCGTGCTCGGGGAATCGCGCGCGCAGGAGGGCCACGACCGCCGATTCGCACGCACGGTCGACTTCGGTGACGAGGTCGATCTCGCCCTTGTATTGCACCTCGAGGTCCTTGGACCCGTAGCGCTCCTTCTGGATCGCTCCGGCCATGAGGACGGCCTCCGCGGCCACCGCGGCCGCGCGGGCGCTCGTGCTCGACACCTTGCTCCTCCGAAACGTGCGATTGTAGGATGCCGTCGCGCATGCCACCAAACGCGGCCCTGCCGCCCCGCGGGACCGCCCTGCTCCTGGCCCTCGTGGGCGCGCTCCTCCTCTTCCGCCTCGGCGACGCGCCCCTGATCGGTCCCGACGAGCCGCGTTATGCGCGCGTGGCCGTCGAGATGCACCGGCGCGGCGACTGGGTGCTCCCGACCCTGCAGGGCCAGCCGTGGCTGGAGAAGCCGCCGCTCTACTACTGGACGGCGGGCGGCGCGTTCTCACTCCTCGGAGAGACGGAGACGGCGGCCCGGCTCCCCTCCGTCATCGCCGCCCTCCTGATGACGGGACTGACCGCGCTCCTCGGGGCGCGTCTCTACGGAGGCGCGGCCGGGCTGCACGCCGGCTTCGTCGCCGGCACCTCTCTGCTCACCTTCGCCTACGGCCGCGCCGCCGCCATGGACATGATGATGGCGGCCACCGTGTCGGCCGCGATCGGCCTCTTCGGACTGCGCCTTCTCGGCATCGCGGGACGGACGGCGGTGATCGCGGCGGGCGCGTGCGCGGGCCTTGCCTTGCTCGCGAAGGGCCCCCTGGGCGCGCTCCTCCCGATTCTGGTCGCCCTCGCCTACCTCGCCGCCGCCCACGACCGGGCGGAGGCCTGGCGGCGCATCGCGAGCCGCCTGCCCCTCGCCGTCCTGGCCATGGTCGCGATCGCCGGCCCCTGGTACGGCGCGATCCTCGCCCTGCAGGGCCGAGCGTTCGTCGACGTCTTCCTGCTGAGCCACAACGTCGCGCGATTCACGTCGACCGTCCACAACCATCCCGGACCCTACTTCTATTACGTGCCCGTCCTCCTGGCCGGGCTGTTCATGTGGTCCGGCCTGGCCCTGCCGGGCCTTTTCGCGCTCCGGCCGCGCGTGCCCGGGGACCTGTTCGTCCTGTGCTGGCTGGGCGCGCCCCTCGCGTTCTTCTCGGTGGCCGGCTCGAAGCTGCCCGGCTACATCCTGCCGTGCATCCCTCCGCTGGCCATCGCCGCCGGACGTGCCGCCGACCGCCTCGTCCAGGCCGCGCGGCCGGGCGGGGCCGCACGCGTCTCCGGCCTCGTGACCGTCGCCCTGGGCGCGGTGGTGGCGGCGGCTCCCATCGTCCTGCGCCAGATGCGCGAGCCGCTGTGGACGGTCGTCGTGCCGCCGGCGATGTGGGCGCTCGTCGCCTCCCTCGCCGTATCGCGGAGGCTGGCCGTCGACGCCGCCGGGGGTCTGCGGATCCTGCGCGTCGGCGCGGCCGGACTCCTCCTCCTCCTCACCAGCGCCGCTCCGGCCCTCCTGGCGCGCCGCGAGTCGGGGCGTGAGCTGTTCCGCCACACCGGAGGGCAGGAAGTGCTGGCCTGGCATGCCTGGCGCACCGCGTGGATGGCGGGCTATTTCTACAACGACGGCAAGGTGCGCGACGTCTCGTCCCTCGAAGAGATCACGGCCGTCGCCGCGAAGGGTCCGGCCCTCGTGCTGTGCGGACCCGCGGAGCTCCGCGTGCTGCGCCACCTGCCCGGCTACACCGCCAGCCTCGTCGCCGAGGGTCCGCGCGAGCAGGCGCTGGTGCGGATCAGGCCTTCTTCTTGAGCATGCGGACGACCGTCCCTCCGCGCGCGGGGAACGCATACGAGACTTCGTCCATGAAGTTCCGCATGAAGAAGATGCCGCGGCCGTAGGACTTGAGCAGGTTCTCTTCCGCGATGGGATTGGGCACCGATTCCGGGTCGAAGCCGAGGCCCTGGTCCTGCACCTTGACCTCCAGGGCGGCGGGATGGATGGTGAAGACGACGGCGACGCGCTTGCTCTCGTCGTGCTGGTTGCCGTGCTTGATCGCGTTCACCACCGACTCGCGCACGGCCACGCTCACGTTGTACGCGGCGTCCTCCTCGAACCCCAGCATCCCGGTGATGTGCGCGAGGATGGTCTGAACCATCTCGAGCATCTCGAAGCGGCTGGCGATGTCGAGCTTCACCGTGCGACTCTGGGAGGTCTTTCGGCTCGCACCGGTTGGTGTCACGGGAGCGGCCACCGTAGCATGGCACCACAGGTCGGTCAACACACGGCAGGCCCGATACTTGCGACGGGAGGTGGTACGATCGTCCGCCTCCGTCAACGCCCATGCGGATCACCCAGACACGACATTTCCGCGGCCGGTTCACCCTCCCCGGAGACAAATCCCTCTCCCACCGCCTGGCCATCCTGGGCGCGCTCGCCCATGGCGAGAGCCGCCTGAGCAATTTCTCGACGGCGGACGATTGCGGGGCGACGCTGCGATGCCTGGAAGCGCTCGGCGTCGAGGCGCGGCACCAGGATCACTCGGTCGTGGTCGTCGGCCGCGGGCCGGAGAGCCTGCGGGCGTCCGCCGCCCCGCTCGATGCCGCGAACTCCGGATCGACGCTGCGAATGCTGGCGGGCGTGGTGGCGGCGCGGCCGTTCCGGACCGTGCTCACCGGCGACGCTTCCCTGCGCCGGCGGCCCGTCGAACGGGTGGCCGAGCCGCTCCGGACGATGGGGGCCCGCCTGACCTCGTCCGACGGCCGGCCGCCGCTCGTGATCGAAGGCGGTCCGCTGAAGGCGATGACGTGGGCCATGACGACGCCCAGCGCGCAAGTGAAATCGGCCGTGCTGCTGGCCGCGCTCCAGGCGGAAGGCCGCACCACCGTCGTGGAGCCCGCGGCCACCCGCGACCACACCGAGCGCCTCCTGCCCGCGTTCGGCGTGCCCGTCGAAGTGAAGGGCGCCGCCGTCTCCGTCCAGGGCGGGGCCACCCTCCAGCCCGTCGCTTTCGATGTGCCGGGCGACGTCTCGAGCGCGGCGTTCCTCGTCGTGGCGGGCCTGATCGTGCCCGACGCCTTCATTCACATCGAGAACGTCCTGCTCAACCCGCGGCGCACCGCTTTCCTCGACGTGCTGCGGCGCATGGGCGCGCACATCGAGATGGGGATCCGGACCCGGGATCCGGAGCCGGTGGGATGGATCGAGGCGCGATCGTCCCGCCTCGAGGGCGCCGAGGTCGGCGCGGACGAGGTGCCCGCGCTCATCGACGAGGTGCCCGTCCTCGCCGTCGCCGCCGCCCTCGGGCACGGAGAGCTGGTCGTGCGGGGGGCGGCGGAGCTGCGCGTCAAGGAGAGCGATCGCATCGCCACCCTCGCCGAGGGTCTGCGCCGGATGGGCGGCGCGGTGGACGAGCATCCGGACGGGCTCACCGTCCACGGCCGGGCGAAGCTCACGGGAGCGTCCGTGCGCTCCCACGGCGACCATCGCATCGCGATGGCCCTCGCGATCGCGGGCTTGGCCGCGGACGGGGAGACGGAGATCGAGGATGCCGGCTGCATCGCGGTGTCCTTCCCGGAGCTGCCGTCCCTGCTCGACCGCGGCCGCCAGGCCGAGCGTTGACCGCGCACCGGCCCGCGCGCGTCGTGCTCGTCGGATTCATGGGCGCGGGCAAGACCACGGTCGGTCCGCTGGTCGCGCAGCGGCTGGGCTGGACGTTCCTCGATCTCGACGACGACATCGAGGCCGCGGCCGGGCGCACCGTCCCCGAGATCTTCAGCACGGACGGCGAGGCCGCGTTCCGGGCCGCGGAGCGCGCCGCCGCCGAGCGCGCCGGCCGGCGGGAACGGCTGGTGCTGGCCACGGGCGGTGGCGCTTTCACCGTGCCCGAGACGCGGCGCGTCCTGCAGCAGGGCGCGCTGACGGTGTGGCTGCGCTGCGCGCTGGACGCGCTGCTCGCGCGCATCCCCGCCGACGGCAGTCGACCCCTGGCCGCCAATCGTGCGACAATCGGGCCGCTTCTAGTGGGTCGCGAGCCGAGTTATGCGCTCGCGGACCTGACCGTGGACACCACCCATACGGCGCCGCCGGACGTGGCGCGCATCATCGCGGAGGCCGCCACGCGCGGCCGCAGAGAGGGCGGAGGAACGGCGGAGGGATGAAGTACCTGATCCTCTCGGACATCCACTCGAACAAGGAGGCCCTCACCGCCGTCCTCTCGTTCGTACGCCGCAAGCCCTGGGACAAGTGCGTCTTCCTCGGCGACCTCGTGGGCTACGGCGCCAACCCGAACCAGACGGTGGACATGGTGCGGGCCCTCAAGCCCCTCGTAGCCATCCGGGGCAACCACGACAAGGTCTGCTCGGGCATCGAAGAGGGCGAGCTCTTCAACCGCATGGCCCTCGAGGCGGCGCTGTGGACGCGGCGCAAGCTCACCAAGTCGAACCTCCACTGGCTGAAGAAGCTTCCCGAAGGGCCGACGATGGTGGACGACACCTTCGCGATCTGCCACGGCACGCCCGTCGACGAGGACGCCTACATCTTCGGCGAGATCGAGGCACTGAACGTCTTCCGCCACACGGAGTTCCCCGTCACCTTCTTCGGCCACTCGCACTTCCCCGTCATCTTCGCGCTCTCTCCCGACGCGATCACCACCATCCTCACCGTCGCTCCGTCGTTCCGTTTCAAGCTGCGTCCGGGCGTGCGGTACCTCGTCAACCCGGGGTCCGTGGGGCAGCCGCGCGACGGGAACCCTTTGGCGTCGTTCGCGATGTTCGACAGCGAGACGCGCATGGTCTCGATCCATCGCATCCCGTACCAGGTGAAGGCGACGCAGCAGAAGATCCTGAAGGCAGGCCTCCCCCGCCCGCTCGCCGACCGTTTGGCCATCGGCCGCTAACCCGACCTCAACATCCCCACCCGCGCGAACGTGGCCGCGCCCACCCCGACCAGACGGCGCGGCGCGCGCCGGTCGAGCAGCGCGACGACGAAGAGCGCGCCGAGCTCGCCGGCACGCCGGCGACCGCAGGATGCCGCGCGAGCAGCGCAGCGTCCGGCGACGTGACGAGGGCGAGCGCGAGCGCCATCAGCGCGACCGCGGTCGAGGTGGCGAGGCGGGTCACTCGGCGTCTCCCTGATCGGGGAATCCGAGGTCCACCTTCGCCTCGCGGGCCAGCCGTCGCAGGAGTCCGATGGGCAGGCCGGCGACGTTCGAGGGCGACCCGTCGATGCGCGTGATGAACAGGGCGCCGCGCCCGTCGACGTGGTAGGCGCCCGCCTTGTCCCGCGGTTCCCCGGTCGCGACGTAGCACGCGATGTCGGCGTCAGTCCGCTTCCCCCCGCCGTGCCCACATCCTGGAGAGCCTGGGCGTGCCCTACCGTGTGTCGGTGTCGGCGCCCAGCACGGGCCGCTCCTCATGTGCCGCGACGGCCGCGGCCTTGGCCCGGCCCAGGCGCTCGGCGGCGGCGGCGGGTGCCTCGCCCGGCCGGATGTCCTCGGACACCGCCGACACCGACACACGGTAGGGCACGCCCAGGCTCTCCAGGATGTGGGCACGGCGGGGGGAAGCGGAGGCGAGGACGACGAGAGGCCTCAGGCGCGCCTACCCGTGGCGGAACTGCATCACGACGCGGGCCAGCATCAGCTCGGCGCCATCCTGCTTGGAGACGAAGTCGTCGGCTCCGTGCACCGTGCGCGCCTCGCGCTGGCTGGTGATGGGCGCGCGGGTGTAGAGGATGATCGGGACGTCCACCCATTGCATGGTGGCCTTGACGAGGTCGATGACGTCCTTGCCCGCCATCGCTCCTGCGATGTCGAGCTCCATCACGATCACGTCGGGCTTGTCGTCGGCGATGGCGGCCAGGGCGGTGCGGCCATCCGCGACGCTGCGGAACGGGATCTCGGCGCTGTCGAGCGCGGCCTCGGTCTGCTGGCGCGTCTCGGGATCGTCGTCGACGACGAGCACCGACTTGCGCTGGCGCGCGCGCACGGTTGGCGTGACGGGCAACCCCAGCTCCTGGGCGACGTCGAAGCCGGGACGCTCTCCGGCCGGGAAGCTGCCCGCGCGGAGCAGCGCGAGCATCTCCTCCTGGGAATGGCGGAGCGCCTTGACCTCCGCCATGAGCGCCTCGAGGCTGACCACTTCTCGGGGTCCGCGCATCACTCGGGGCGTGTCGTCAGAGACCGGGCGCGGGCGGGAAGGAGCCGGCACTTCGGCGAGCGCGGCCCGCGCCTCCGGCGATCCCGGCCGTGGGATGCGGGGGAGCGGGGTGCCCGGAGGCAGCGTCGCGTTCGGGTTCGTCGCGTCCGGAAAGCGCTCGGTATCGGGGTCGAGCCGGCCCATCCGCTCTTGGAGGGCTCCCAGCGTCGCCGGAGCGGAGCGGCTGCGCAGTCGCGCGCCGCACCCTGGGCAGCGGACGAACCCCTCGGGGTCAGGACTGGCGGTGATCGAGCTCTGACAGCGTGGGCACTTCATGTGAGGAGCGGTCTCCGGCCTTCCCGACGGATCGGGCGCCGTCGCCCAGAGTATACGCCCAAGACCGGATTGGCCACGGGCGCGGTCCTGTCTTAAAGTGGGATCAGGCTCGGCATGGATCGGATCTCCGGCCGCTCGCTGGCGGCGCGACTCTTCGGCGCCTCTTCCGCTCGCACGCTCGCCCTGCTCGAGGCGGCCTGGCCGCTGGCCGTGGGCCCGGAGCTGGCACGGCGCACGGAGGTGCTCGGCGTCGAGGGCGGAACGCTGCGCGTCCGCGTCCCCGACGCCGGCTGGCGCAAGGTCCTGCACCGCATGCAGCCCCAGATCCTGGGCCACTTGCGGGAGATCGCGGGCGACCTCGCGCCGAAACGAATGGGCTTCGTGGAAGGTGGCCTGGCGGACCACGAGCCGAGCGCGACGACCGACCGACCGCAGAGCGCGTCGGAAGCGAGTGCCACCCCTGACCGAGCGCAGAGCGCGGCGGCGACGCGCAGCGGCGGCGACGCGCGAGGGGGGGTTCAGGGGGGGAGCTCACTCCATTCGGAATCAGGAGTGGATTCCCCCCCTGAGATAAAAGACGTTGGCGGCAGCATAGCGGACCCAGAAATACGCCAGCGGTTCGTCGAAACCATGGCGCGGTACCTCGAGCGATCGAAAGGACGAAACCATGCGTGAGGCCGTGATCCTCTCCGCCGTGCGGCTGCCCACCGGGAAGTTCATGGGCGCGCTCAAGGGATTCCGCGCGACGGAACTGGGCGCGATGGTGGTCCGCGAGGCCGTGCGGCGCGCGGGCGTGGACCCCGCCCGCGTGGACGAAGTCATCATGGGCAACGTCCTGTCCGCCGGCTTGGGCCAGGCGCCGGCGCGACAGGCGGCGCTCGGCGGCGGCTTGCCCCCCCAGGTCGGGGCTCTCACCGTCAACAAGGTCTGCGGCTCGGGTCTCAAGGCGGTGATGCTCGCCGCGCAGGGCGTGGCCACCGGAGACGCCGACATCGTGGTCGCGGGTGGAATGGAGTCGATGTCCAACGCGCCCTACCTCCTGCCCAAGGCGCGCGAAGGGATGCGCCTCGGCCACGGCGAGCTGATCGACTCGATGGTGCACGACGGCCTGTGGGAGGCATACGAGCACTACCACATGGGCTGCTGCGGCGAGATCGTGTCCGAGGCCTACGGCGTCCCGCGCGAGGAGCAGGATGCGTTCGCCCTGGAGAGCCACCGCAAGGCCATCGCCGCCATCAAGGCCGGCAAGTTCAAGGACGAGATCCTGCCCGTTCCGATCCCGTCGAAGAAGGGTGATCCGGTGACGTTCGCGGTGGACGAATCGCCCCGCGAGGACACCTCGCTCGAAGCGCTGGCGCGGCTGAGGCCCGCCTTCCGCGAGGGCGGGACGGTCACCGCCGGCAATGCGCCCGGCGTCAACGACGGCGCGGCGGCCCTCGTCGTGACCTCCGCGGAGACGGCGAAAGCGCTCGGCCGCACGCCCCTGGCGCGCATCGTGGCCCAGACCACGTCCGGCCTGGAGCCGAAGATGGTGATGATGACGCCGGTGCCGGCCATCCGGAGGATCTGGGAGAAGACGGGCTGGTCGGCAAAGGACGTGGATCTCTATGAGCTCAACGAGGCCTTCGCGGTGCAGGGCGTGGCCATCACGAAAGAGCTCTCCCTGGATCCCGCCCGGTTGAACGTCAATGGGGGCGCGGTCGCGCTGGGCCACGCCATCGGGGCCAGCGGAGCGCGCGTGCTGACTACCCTGCTCCACGCGATGAAGGACCGGGGCGCGCGGCGCGGCATCGCCGCCCTGTGCCTGGGCGGGGGCAACGGCGTGGCCCTGGCCGTGGAGAGGATCTGACCAGAGTGGCATCGCGCGTCGCCGTGATCGGGGCCGGCACCATGGGCAACGGCATCGCTCAGGTGCTCGGGCAGGGCGGGCACACCGTCGTGCTGAGCGACATCGACGCCGCCGCCCTCGAGCGTGCGCGGGCCCAGATCGACCGCAGCCTCGGCAAGCTCGCGGAGAAGGGCAGGATCGCGGCCGCCGACCGCACGGCCGCGCTCTCCCGCATCGAGTTCACCCGGGACCTCGCCGACGTCACCGCCGCCGACCTCGTCGTGGAAGCCGTGGTCGAGAAGCTCGACGTCAAGCGCGAGCTGTTCGCGGAGCTGGACCGGATCACGAAGCCGGCAACCATCCTCGCCTCGAACACCTCGTCGATCTCGATCACGCGGCTGGGCGCGGCCACGCGCCGTCCGGGCAAGGTCATCGGCATGCACTTCATGAACCCGGTGCCGCTCATGGCGCTCGTGGAAGTCATCCGCGGGCAGGCGACGTCGGACGAGACGACGCGGACGGTGATGGACCTCTCGCGCTCGCTCGGCAAGACGCCGGTCGAGGTCAACGACTTCCCCGGCTTCGTGTCCAACCGCGTGCTGATGCCGATGATCAACGAGGCGATCTTCGCCGTTTACGAGGGCGTGGCGAAGCCCGAGGCCATCGACGAGGTGATGAAGCTGGGGATGAACCATCCCATGGGCCCGCTCACCCTGGCCGATTTCATCGGCCTCGACGTGTGCCTCGCCATCCTCGAAGTGCTGCACGACGGGCTGGGCGACCCGAAGTACCGCCCCTGTCCGCTGCTGAAGAGGATGGTCGACGCGGGCTGGCTCGGCCGCAAGAGCGGCCGGGGGTTCTACACCTACTCCTGAGGGCGGGCCGTTTCGAGGCGCCGGAGCCGCTCGTCGAGGTCGGCGAGCGCGCGCTGCAACATCTCGCGGTGCGCGACGCTCGTGGCCCCTTCGAGACGGTGGACCACGTCCGTGCGCGCCAGCTCGAGGCTGCGGCGTTGCGGGTCCGTGGACTTGTCGCCCGCGGGCCGCGGGCTCATCGCCGCTTCCTGCTGATCAGCCACTGATTTGCTCTCGAACCCTCGCGCCATGCCATGCTCCCGCGCGCCGGCGGGCGCGCCCCCGCCAAGCGGCGATGAGGACAGGACAGAGTACTGCAACTTCCCATGCGATCGCGACCACGTCGTGCCGGACCGTCCTCCAATTGAGTGTGCGCCCGATGTCAAGGAAGAGGGACCAGGGAGACTTGAAATATCCTGCCGAGAACGGCCAGAGCGCCATCAGCCCGATCGGTGGGCTGGTATCGACGTTGAGGAGGTCGAGCAGGAGGTGGCTGGTCCAGCCGGCGAGCGCGGCCAGACCGAGTGCCCAGGGACGCGGCGCGCGGCCGGCGGCCGCGACGAGCGTGACCGCCGCCGCCACCACGAGACCCACGCCAATGCTGTGTCCCTGCGCCTGATGATGGTTCACCCCGTCGAGGAGCCTCCAGGCGAAGTCGAGATCGGGCGCCAGGGCGGCGCCCACCGTGACGGCGGCACGGCGGCGCGACGCCAGCTCTCCCGCGGGGGCGGTGGCGACGTGTACGGTCAGGCCGGCGAGCGCGTGCGCGAGAGGGCTGGGCACATGTCCTCGGCTCGGCCGCGCGAGGCACTTGAGCGCGCGGGCGAGCCGAGCTTCGTTTCGTGAGGGGTCCTAGAGCCGTCGCTCGAAGATCTTGAAGTCGCTCTTCTCGGCCTCGACGATGTCGTCGAGCAGCGCGTAGATCGCGGCGATCTTGCGGTCCTTGTGGAACTTGTCGTCGAAGGCCGTGAACTCCGCCTCGTCCTTGAAGCGGAAGACCTCCATGAAGTAGTTCGGGCGGCTACGGTCTTCGTAGATCGTGCAATCCGTCCCGCCGATCGCGGCCAGCAGCGGCTTGAGCTCGCGCATCAGGTCGAAGAACTCGCCACGGCGCCCTTCGCGGATGGAATACGTGATCGTGAGCACGACACCGGCCTCCGTGAAATCGGGGACAGCCAGGGGCCCTCGCGCGGACGCGACGATCGGCTTGCGCTGCTCGCGCGTCGGCGGCATGGAGCGGGCCGGCGTCACGAGCACCGGCCGTGGCGGTGCGACATGCCGGGTCGGCATCGGATTGGGCACGGGCTCGGGACGCGGACGCACATGGGTGGGACGCGCGTGCGCCGCCCCGTGCGTGGACCGAGCAGGAGTCGTCGCACGGGAGCGGGAGACGGCGCTCGTCTGGGCTTGCTTGGTGGCCACCGTGGAAACGTTCCTCCGTTTGGGACGACTGGCGGTATGAGTCCTTGCTCTACGATCCGAATGCCGGGAAGACGATTTCGACTTCGATCTGGGCTTCACCTTGGACTTCGACCGGGGCATCGGCTTCGGCTTCGCCTTGGACCTCGCCTTCGAGGCATGGCGCGCTGTCTTCTTCGGACGTCCTGCCTTCACTCCACTCTCCCTGGTCGGCCCAGCGGCCCCGGCGGGGACCATAAAGTAAGGTCTGAGGCCGACTTCCCGAAAGAATTGTATCAGACCGCTTCCAGGGTACACCAGCTTTTTTTGGTGCTCCGCCGAGCGGTGTGGGCATTCGGACACGCTGCGCCAATATCCTCTCGATCATGAACTTAGAGGCCACGATTGAAACTGCCTTGTAGGGCAGTTTTCCCTTCCTTCACCGAGAGAACCCAATATCGGCTGGAGCTCCGCCAAATATTGGGATGACGCTCATCCGAAATCATGAATCGCTCTCCAGTTCCGCTGCGGCCTGCTGTCCCGCGGACAGACCAGAATCGTATTCCATGCCGTGTTTGCTTGGAACGTTCCGACCCTCGAGCTGCCGGAGGGATATTGCGCGACGGCAGCAATAATAGAAGACTGCGCGGGGCGCGCACGGCATGGGGAATACAAGGCACGTGCCACGCAGAGGCAGTTCGAGCGGACCCATCACGACAGCGACGATCGCTAAGATCCACCCGTTGCCGTCGACATCCGGAGCGAAGGCGGGCGGCGGGAAAGGAAAAGGACAAGTTCATGGCTGACGACAAGGAGCGGGGGAAGGCGATCGAGGCCGCCCTCGCCCAGATCGATAAGCAGTTCGGGAAGGGCTCGATCATGCGGCTGGGCAGCCGCGAGAAG
>QHVP01000569.1:0-1857 GCA_003222295.1 Acidobacteriota bacterium
CTCGGTTACATCCTTCGCCGCGATTGGAGCAAAGGGCTGGGCAAGAAGCTCGAGGGCAAGCTGTCGATCTACGTCGGCGACATGGACAACTACTACCTGAACAACGCGGTGTACCTGGTGGAGGAGTTCCTGAAGATCACGCGCGACCCTGCTTACGGAGGTGAGGTCACCTACGGGGACCGGGCCGAGCACTGCTGGAACGGCGACCCGACACGGCCGAACGCAATCTCACGCCTGCGCTATCACCAGATGTTCGCGCCGAAGATCGTGGAGCGCATCGAGAAGTCCGCGCCGCCGGGAGCGGATCTGAAGAGCTGGCGATATTAGGGCCAGCGCCGCTCCAACGAGCGACGCTGGCCTCACTGACTCGCTGACTCGCCGACTCGCTGCCTACAGCGCTGAGACCTTCTTCTTCGCCTCCGGGAACGCCAGCGGCCGCTCGATGCCCGCCCACTGCGAGTCGAGCACCTTCTGGTACGTCTTCCGGGCCTCCTCCTTCCGTCCCACCTTCTCGTAGGCGCGGGCCAGCAGGACGAGGTCGAAGGGGTTCTTGGGGTCTGCTTGCAGCAGGTGCTCCAGCGCCGCCGGGTAGTCGCCCGCCTCGAGCTTTGCGTAGCCCGCCACGTAGTGATACGCGGGCCAATACTGCCGTCCCGCGTCCCCGCCCTGGATGATCATGCTTCGCACCGTCTCCACCTCGGCCCAGGCCTCCTCGTGCTTGCCCATGCGCGCGAGCGTGCGCGCCTTGCCGTGGTGGAGCCGGCCGAGCCAGGTCTGCTTCTGGTCCTCGGGAATACTGCTGCCGGGGACGCTCTGGTAGCCCTTCTCGTAGTCCTTCAGCGCCTCTTCCAGCCGTCCGGACTCGAGGTTGATGCGGGCCATCGCGTTCCAGACGAAGACCTCCGGGAACTGCTGATCGAGCCCGTTGGCCTTGTACTCGGCGAGGTAGGTCTCGAGGGACCTCAGCGCGGCGTCCGTGTTGCCTTCGTAGATGTGGCTGAACGTGATGCCGAAGCGCACCGCGAAGGGCACCGAGCCCTTGGGGAGGCTCTTCTCGACCGCCTCCAGGCTGGCGCGGGCCTTGCCGTACTGCCCCTTGAGGAGGTCGTCGTTGGCGATGAAGGCGTTGACGGGGGGACTCGGCCCCAGCTCGCGCGCCCTCTGGAACGCGACCAGCGCCTTGTCGCCGCGGCCGTCGCCATTCTGGAGCTGGCCGAGGATCACGTAGATCAGCCGTTCGCCCGGATAGTCCTGCGCGAGCGCTTCCAGGGGCGGGATCGCCTTGGCGAAGTCCACGCCCTGGTTGAGACGCGCCGGCGCCATGGCCTCGATGAATCGGCGCTCGCCTTCGGAAGCGGTCTTGGCCAGCTCGCGCGACTTCTCGTATTGCTTCTCCGCTTCCGCGGGGTCGGGAAGGACGGCCGAGAGGTAGTACTGACCGATCGCGAAGTTGGGGTCGGCGGCCACCAGCTTCTTGGCCAGGTCGACGTTGCTCGGGCCGAACTGGAAGCTCTCGATGCGGGACTGCAGCTCGCCCAGGAGTTGCTTGGCTTCGGGCGACTTCGTCGTCCATTCGAAGCGGCGCCCGCCGCGCGCCTCGGCGGCGACCGGATTGGCACCGGCGGCGGCCGGTCCCACGGCGACGGCCGCGAGCAGACAGAGAGCGGAAACTCTGTTCATGCGTTCACTCCATTGAATCGTGGCGGAGACCACCCCCGGACAGGCCCCTGCTTGGGCGGGTCTACGTAACGGCACCCGTAGTGTTCCGTTAACGATTCCTGGGCGTTCTTTTTCTAAGACAACGCCCCCGCCAGGAACAGGTGGCCGAAATGCAGGGTCAGGACCGCGCGACCCGCG
>QHVP01000569.1:1917-2671 GCA_003222295.1 Acidobacteriota bacterium
CTCCGAATTCTTGATGACGCCGATCGTGTATTCGCCCGCGGGCACGGTCACCGCGCCCGCCTTGATCTCGCCGGACAGCTTCAACGTCGGACGCCGCGGGGTCACGAACGTCCCCACCGCGGCCTCGGTGGCGCGGATCTCGTTCGCGGGCGTCGTGTTGTAGGTGATGGTCGCGTCCACGCCCGACGGCAGCTTGGCGGTGACCGTCTTGTTGAAGTGCGGGTGGGCGATCGCGGCCACCGCCGTCAGCATCGTCAGGGTCGCGGTCGCCGTCATGGCTCTCGTCATGGCATATCCTCCTGTTCCCCCGTTCCCCTGTCGGAGTCTAGCGCGGGCGAAGATTGCTGGCTGCGAAATATATGATATAGGATCGGTCGGAAGCGACCATCCCCATTTTCTCAAGCACGAGGCCGCCGATGCCCTACACGCTGACCGTCAACGGCAAGCCCGCGACCGTGGACGTCCCCGCCGACATGCCACTGCTCTGGGTGCTTCGCGACGTGCTCGACCTCAAGGGCCCCAAGTTCGGTTGCGGCATCGCGCAATGCGGCGCGTGCACCGTGCACCTTAGCGGCGCGGCCGTGCGCTCGTGCATCCTCCCCATCTCGACCGTCGCCGGCAAGACGGTGACGACGATCGAGGGGCTCTCGGCGGACGGCTCGCACCCGTTGCAGAAGGCGTGGGCGGAGATGGACGTGCCGCAGTGCGGCTACTGCCAGGCGGGCCAGATCATGTCGGCGGCGGCGCTCTTGAA
>QHVP01000570.1 GCA_003222295.1 Acidobacteriota bacterium
CCGCGGCCAGGTCCCATCCGCCCCGGGGCGGATAGGCAGCGGGATGTCCCGAGGCACGTCCAGCGCGCAGTCTCGCAGCGTGACGGCGGGCAGTGCGCCTTCGTCTCCAAAGGCGGACGCCGATGCACGGAGCGCACGTTCCTGGAGTTCCACCACATCCTGCCGTATGCGAAGGGAGGACTGGCCACCGTCGAGAACATCTCCCTTCGTTGCCGGCGCCACAACCAGTACGAGGCCGAGCTGGTCTTCGGCCCTCACGGAACCTCGGTCGTCCGTGAGGCAGACCGATTTCAGGAACCGGCGCGTGTGGTGTCGACCTGCGTCGACCGCCTCGGTTAGCAATGAGAGGCTCGCGCCTGGTCGCTTGTCTTTCAAGGGTGACCGACGCCAGCGCGCACGCCGAATTCGCTGGCGGCCTGGTCAGCGGTCCGCTTGAACGAGCGATTGATACTCGGGGTGCTTCCGGATGTAGGCCGCCACGAACGGGCACCGTGGAATGACCGACAGATTGTGCTCCCGCGCGTATTCGAGGGCCGCGCGCGCGAGCTTGCCGGCGACGCCAGGCGGCGCAGTTGACAAGGCCGCCGCCCGACCCCTACTCTGGGTAGTTGACGCTTCCACCGAAGGAGGAACCCATGCCCCTCGCACCGATCTACGACCCCGAAGCCGTCGCTCCCATGTGGCAGGAGCTCGCCGCGGTCGGTGTCGAGCCGCTGACCACCGCCGAGCAGGTGGATGAGGTCCTGGCCGCGAAGTCCGGCACCGTCTTCGTCATCGTGAACTCGATCTGCGGTTGCGCGGCCGGGCACGCGCGCCCGGGAGCGATGCTCGCTCTCCAGAACGCGGTGATCCCGGACCGGTCCGTCACCGTCTTCGCGGGTGTCGACCGCGACGCCGTGAATCGCGCCCGCGAATACATGGCCGCCTATCCCCCCTCCTCGCCCTCCATGGGCCTCTTCAAGGACGGCAAGCAGGTCTTCATGCTGGAGCGCTCCGATCTCCAGCAGTTGACCGACGACCAGGTGGCCGCCGCCCTGACCAAGGCCTTCGACGAGCACTGCGCAAAGCCGGGACCATCAGTCGATCCGGAGAAGTTCAAGCAGATCCTTCCCTATCGCGGGTGCGGCTCGCAGATTCCGCTCGCGACGCGGCCGTCCTAGGAGTCTCTCGCAGTTGGCCGACGTGGCCGCGCGCCGCGCCGCATTCCGGACGCTCCACGCGAGTGGCTGCTTCCTCATTCCCAATCCGTGGGACATCGGAAGCGCGCGCTACCTTCAGGGTCTCGGCTTCAAGGCCCTGGCCACCACCAGCTCCGGCTTCGCGTTCTCGCGAGGGCGGCCGGACTCCGCGGCGGCGGTGCCGCTCGAGATGACCCTCGCCCACTTCGAGGAGATCGTGGCCGCGTCGGACCTTCCGGTGAATGCGGACTTCCAGGCCGGCTACGCGGACGGGCCGGAGGGCGTCGCCGCGAACGTGCGGCGCTGCCTGGAGACGGGCGTGGCCGGCCTTTCCATCGAGGACTCGACCGGGGATGCCCAGCGGCCGCTGTACGACCTCGGTCTGGCCAAAGAGCGCATCAAGGCCGCGCGCGATGCGATCGACGCCTCCCACACCGGAGTCCTCCTCACCGCGCGTGCCGAGTGCTACCTGGTGGAGACCGCGGATCCGCTCCGGGAATCGGTCCGCCGCCTCGAGGCCTATGCGGAGGCGGGGGCCGACGTGCTCTATGCCCCCGGCCCGCGCGAGCGCGCCGACATCAAGACGATCATCGACGCCGTCGCGCCCAAGCCCGTCAACGTCCTGATGGGCTGGCACAGCGGGCTCCAGCTTTCCGATCTCGCGGAGCTGGGAGCGCGCCGCGTGAGCGTCGGGTCCGCGCTGGCGCGCGCGGCGTGGACGGGGTTCATCCGTGCCGCCCGCGCGATGGCGGAGACCGGCCGGTTCGACGGACTGCACGGCGCGGCCCCCTTTGCCGAGATCAATGATTTCTTCGAAAGCTCACGCGCGATCCTGGGCATGCCGCTGCGGAGCCCACCTCATCGTCACCTTCGACATCGAGTCCGGCACGCAGATCGAGCAGTGTCCTCAGTTCGCGTGCCCGCGCTGTCGCGCCATCCGGCGGGTGGAATCCATCCCCGGGGAGCGCATCAAGGCCGAGAGCCTCAAGGTCCGCCGCTCGTAGCGCTCAGTGGCCGTGATCCGCGGCCACGCTGCTCATCCCCAGCTCCGCGTCGGCGTCCCGGACCGAGCCGGCCAGCAGCGCCGCGATCGCGCTGAGGATCACGGTCAGGCCCAGGGCGACGCGCAGGGTGACGGCGTCGGCCAGGAGGCCGATGGCGGGCGGCCCGGCCAGGAACGCGAGATAACCGATCCCCGTCACCGCGGCCACTCCCGTCTGCGAGGCCACCTTGTGCCCGGCCGCGGAGAG
>QHVP01000003.1:0-2480 GCA_003222295.1 Acidobacteriota bacterium
GGGGCGTGACCACGCCGGGTGCGGCCAGCGTCGACTCCGCCAGGACCCACGGCCGCGCCGAGAACTGCAGCGCGCCGCAGGTCGTCCCGAAGGCGCAACCTACCGCGCCAGTCCGAACGGCGGCGCCGTTACTTGTGACGAGGACGGCGCCGGCCGTGTAAGCCAGGATGATCTCGCGGGCTTCCTTCCGGGCGATCTGATCGCGGACCACCACCGCCGGTGAGCCACTCGTCGTGGTGTCGTTGCAATCCGGAGGCAGGGCGCCGCCGGTGGCGCTCGCCGTGCAGGCGCCGAACAGCGTCTGGAGCTGGGCGAACGTGAGCGCGGCCGGCGCGGAGCCGCCCGTTGGCGGCGGCACCGGTGAGGGACCGATCCCGAGCGCATTGTCGAGGAGGCCCGCGGGATAGCTGCGGCTAGCTCCTGTGGGATCAACGCCCGTGCTGCTCGTAGTGGGCGGCCAGATGGCGAGGCGGAAGTTCACCGGGCCGCCGCTGTTGTTCTGAAGGGCGGTCACCTTCTGCGCGTCGGTCAGGCCTTGCGTGTACACGCCGTTGCCGTTCGTCGTGTAGATGCGCCGCTTGATGGCGCCGGTTCCGGCGCTCGCGATGGTGGCATCCGTGCTCGTCGCGCCGCCGCGGAGCGTGTCGAACGTGTACTGGAGGGTCGTGAGGCTGGTGGAGATGCGGCTGGCCAGCTTCTGGCCCGCATCGCTGTTGGCGGGGGTCGGATCCCAGGCCGGCGACGCCGCCCCGCTGATGTTCCGGAAGGCCTTCAAGTGACCCTTGAACTGCGGCATCTCGAACGTGGACTGCAGGAGCACGGGCACGGACGAGTTGTAGCGGTTGTCCGCGCGCAGCGGGTCAGGCGAGGGGACGGGGGATGCGCCCGGCGAAGGCGACGGCACAGGGACGCCTCGAATCAGCTCGAACACCGTCTCCGTGATCGATTGCTGGTCCGAGAACTCGCCGCTGGCCTGGCCCTGGTCGATGGCGGCCTGCACGGCGCTCGCGAGGCCGGCCACGCTCGTGGCGACGAAGGCGTCCTGGCAGGTGGTGCAGGCGGCGCGCTCGGCCGCGGTGGGCGCCGTGGCCCACTGCTGGGCGCTGCCGGTGCCGCTGGTCGCCTTCACCATGCCGCTGCCCGCCCAGGCCACCCAGTTCGCGTGATCGATCTGGGACTGGATGTTGCCCAGAGCGACGACGTAGGTCGTGGCCGAGGAGTTGGGCTCCAAGGGATTGATCCTCGTGTAGAGGTCCTGGGCACGGAAGGCCGCCCGGAGGGCACGGTTGTCGGCCCCCGCGGCCGACGTGTCTCCCGTCGTGTCCGTCGGGCAGGAGTCGTCGCCACCGGTGACGAGGATGACGAACGTGCGCGGCCGAGGCGTCTGGCTCGACATGGTCGTCCAGATCGGGCCGAAGACCGTCTTGATGTCCGTGAGCGCTTCCGCGATCGGGGTGAAGCCGAGGGCCCGGTTGCCGGCCGAATTGGGCTGGGAGGTCAGGTTGCCGTTCGCGTCCTGGGCATAGCCGTCGAGCGTGCCATCCGCGTTGATGCGGATCTCCGGCTGGAGGAACGGGTTCGCGATGGGATCGAGCTGCAGGCTCTGTGTGCAGGGAGCCAGGCCCACGAGCTGCTCGAACCCGCCGCAGGAATTCGCGGCCGACCATCCCGCCCACGAGCCGCCGGCGGTGCGGTCCCCGGCGCCCCCGAACGTGAACTTGACGGGCGAGCCGGATGGCACAGGAGTGGCGCAGGTGCCGGTCACGAGCTGGAGCTGGACGTAGGGAGGATTGGCCGTCGTGTTGTCGCCCGGAGCCTGCGCGCTCACGGCGCAGACGATCCCGCTCGCCAGCACGTTCGCCTGCAAGCCGTTGTAGTACGGGCGCGCGAAGGCCCGGTAGAACGACACGCCGCTCTCGCTGAACGTGTCCGTGGCCGTGCTCAGGAGGTCGATATCCCCTATCGCCCTGTTGCCGGTGGCAACCCCGAGAAGGTTGCTGGAGGCGGGGAGCGTGAACCCGACCATCGCCGCGAATGCCGCGTTCATCGGCTTGGAAGGGGGATTGATCGTGAAGCCGAGGCCCACGACGGACCGGGTGATCTCGAAGAAGTGATCAGTTCATGGCGCTCTCAATGGCGAGCGCGAGCGCGGTGCCCGTCGCGTAGCGGGAGGCGGGGACGGTGCCGACCCGGTCGGCGCCCCCCTCGCTGAACGTGAACGGCTCATCGGCGGCCACGAGATACGACCGCAGGTCCACCACGAGCGGAGTGCCGACCATCGAGGGCGACTCCGTGCTCGACGTCGAATACGCGAACCGGATCGGCGCCGCGGGCTGGGTGGGATCGCCCGCGCTGACCCCGGGGTCGAGCGTCGTTCCCGCCGGCTGCGTGTAGCGCCCGAACAGGAAGCTGAGCTTGTTCTGGTTGGCCTGGACGATGTTCCGGATGACCTGCTTGGCGAGGTACAGCTTCGAGTCGGT
>QHVP01000003.1:2674-11281 GCA_003222295.1 Acidobacteriota bacterium
TCGACGACGATGACGTTGGTGCTCATGGCCTCTCCGTTCACTTGACGCCCGTGTCGGCGCCGGTGCCGGTCACCGCAGCGCCGAGGGCGGCGGTCACGCCCGCGCCCGTGATGGGATCGCAGGCGCTGAATCCCGCCCCTTCCGGACCCTGTCCCGCCTGGCCCGTGCGCGTACCGCACACCGAGCCCCCCGATCCGGCGCGCGAGAGCAGGATCTCGATGACCTGGACGGCGGCGTTGCCGGCCACGCGCGCGTTCGACATCGCCTCGCCGTTGTAGGGGGCGACACCCTCGGAGACCAGGAGCAGGTGATCGTTGTCGACGCCGTAATCGCTGAAGTTCGCGTTGGCCAAGCTGGGCAGCACGGGCCGGCGGACCCAGAGCGTGAACGCACCGTTGAGCGTCTGACCGAAGATCGTGCTCTTGTACTGATAGGGGGCGTTGGTGCCGCCGTCGTCGAGGACGACCCCGTAGCCCATGCCGTTGCCGCGCAGGTCGCAGGGCCACCCCTCGAAGTTGCGGCTGGGGTTCCCCCACTGATCGTTGCGAGCGTTGGGGGCAACCGCGCTGCCGCCCGCCGCGTTCGGAGTGACGGGACCATCGCCCACCCAGGTGGCGGCGCGTGCGGGAGCGAGGATGGTCTCGAAGTTCATCCCCCGCAGCAGCGATCGGCCCGCCTCGATCCCGGCCTCCGCGTTGTAGAGGGCCTGCTGCTGCCAGCGGTAGTTGGTGGCGATGCGCAGCTCGGTCGACGTGCTGGTGGCCAGGGCGAGGCCCAGGAAGGTCAGCAGCATCAAGGCGAGCAAGGCCAGGATGAGGGCGAACCCGGCCTGCGAATCGTGTTCGGGGCGGCGCGGCTCCGTCATGTCGTCTCCTCTGAAGGGCATGGCCCGGTTGTCCTCAGAACCACTGCCGCTGGGCGGCGGGGGCGCTGTTGAGGTTGACCAGGGTGGCGCGCGGCGTACCGACGCTCGTCAGCGTTCCGCGAACGTTGGTCCGTCCGGACGCGCTCGTCTTCTGCCCCTGGAGCTTCTTCCCTTCCGCGCGGGCCACGAGGGTGATCCGCACCTGGGTGATGAGGGTGGTGTAATCGTTGTTGACGACCTGGGGGGCGCCGTCGACCCAGGTGTTCGGTGTGGGGGCCTGGGTGTACTGCACCTCCAGGTCCTCGATGCCGCGCGCGATCGTCTGGTACGTGAGGTTCCCGCCGGTCAGGAGGTTCACATCGTCGCTGGACCACCGCTGCAGCACCGGCACTCCAGAGGCGTCGAGCCGGACGCGGTAGCGCACGACGGTGGCGAAGCTGACCTCCTGCACTTCGCAGGCCCCGTTGTCGACGATGGTGCCCCAGCCGTTGGGCTCGCACACGCCGCTCGGCCGGTTGAGGCCGGTAGTGTCCCGGCCTGCGTTGAAGTTCAGCCCGGTGTGTGGCGCGGGATCGCAGTTGCCGGCGCGGGAGTTGTTCGTCGAGGTGTTGACGACCTCGCGGATCGTCCACAGGCCGGTCGTCGTGAAGAGGAGGACGATCTGGGGCACCTGCACCGAGTTGGTCTGGCGCACCGTGCGCACCTGCGAGGAGTTGCCGTTGCCCGGCGTGTGGCAGGCCGGCTCGTTCTCCTTCGTCCCGGAGTTCGTCAGCATCTCGAGCTCGTCCGGGACCTCGGCCGGGACGTCGGGCCGCGTGATGCGGCCGGTGTCCGCGGGGCAGGTGGCGTTGTTCGTGCAGTTGTTCAGGTTCTGGGAGAAGGTCTGGATGAACTTGGGCATGCCCGAACCGGCGTTGGCGATGTCGCGCATGATCAGGTTCAGGGCGACGCGGGCGTTCTGCTGGCGGTCGGTGAGCTCCGGCTCGCGGCGGAACGCGCTCTGGCCGCCGGAGAGGAGGCCATAGATCGCACCGGTCACGACCAGGGTGACGGTCAGCGCGACCATCAGCTCGATGAGGCTGAATCCGGACTGCGGGCCCGCCTGTCGTCGCGTCATCTTCGTGCTCTCCTCACAAGGAACGCCGTGCCCGGGCGAAAGCGGCCGTGCCGCGCTCATGGAGCGGGGCACCCGCTGGCGATGCTGGTGCAGGTCCGAAACGTGGTGAAGTCCGCCGCCGCCCGTGATCGGAACAGCCCCGGGGCCGGCTCCGTGTGGACGTGGATGAACCGGGTCTGCTGGTCGCCCGCGATCTGGACGATCTGCCACCTCGTGTGGAACACCGCCACCCCGTCGATGCTGTCGTCCCGGAAGTAAGGCACTCCGGCGACGCTCTGATCGGCGGTGAGGGAACCGCCGGGGGCGATGTTCGTGTACGACTGGGCCTTGAGCAGCTCGAGCTGCTGCGAGGCGAGGGCGGTCGCGGCCGAGCTCATGTTGCCCACGCTGTTCGAGCTGGCGGCCACGATCAGGAGGTTCGTGATCGCGATCAGGCCGAAGGCGAGGATCACCATGGCGAGCAGCGCCTCGATGAGCGTGAACCCCGCCTGGTCGTGTTTCGAGTTCTCCGGGACATTCATCGTGGGCTTCCTCACGGCTGGGCCAGGACGCGTCCGCCGCCGAGAACGGTGACGGTCCGGCGCTGCGGGTTGGTACGGGCCTCCTCGAGGCAGATCACCGCAGACCCCGCCGGATAGTCGGCGTTGCCGGTGGCGCTGGTCGGAATGCTGTAGACGAGGTTCGCTCCGGCGGTCGTGGGAAGGGCCGGACAGGTCGAGCTCGTCGACGTCGGGTCGCACCACGAGCCGAGGCGATCGAAGCGCATGCCCGGCTTCCAGACTCCGCCCGTGGGCAGCGTGGGCGCCGTCGGGCAGGTCGTGCTGAACTGGACCGTCGGCGGCAATGGGTACACGGGGCTTGTCTGTTCCACCGCGCGTCCTGCGCCCGTGGCCGCATTGCCGAGCAGCGTCGAGTCCAGCGTGGGCCGCGTCGTGTTCCGCCCGACCCCGCTTCCCGTCCCGTCTTCGACCACCCATTGGTACGTGGTCGCCGATCGGGTGACGAAGACGACGCCGAGGTTGACGTTCTTGGTGATGGCCCGGTTGCGGGCGGCGTTGATCTCCGTCGCCACCTGCTGCGTCGCGCCGCGGATCCGGTAGTTGCGGACGAATCTGCCGATCTGCGGGAGAGAGAACGCGGCCATGATCCCGATGATCCCGATCACCACCAGCAGCTCCGTGAGCGTGAACCCCGCGCTGCCGGTCCGTCGCACGCGTGTGTCGGACTGCCTCATGGGCGGCTCCTTACAGCAAGGCGTGTACCGCCGGTGGTCGTCACCGGCAACGAGTTCAGGACGTTGGCTTTACACCGATCGACGTATCTCCTGTCACACCATCCGGAGCAGCCCGGCCGTTACCATCAGTAACTTCAGGGGGCGACCCTGACCGAGCGAGCGGCAGCCTGACCCGGACGATCAGGCCCCGTGGTTGACGATCGCCGAGGGTCAGCTCGCCTCCATGCTGGCGCACGATCTTGAAGGCGAAGGGGAGGCCAAGGCCGAGCCCGCCCGACTTGGTCGTGAAGAACGGGCGCAGGCTGTCGCGCACCGCCGCCGGCATCCCGGGCCCGTCGTCGGCGATGGTGACGACCGCGGAGCCGCCGCCGCGCTCGACCTCGATCCAGACGTGTCCGGCGGGACCGGCGGCGTCGCGTGCGTTGCGGACGAGGTTCTCGAACGCGCGCTCGAGGACGTCCTCGTCCGCCTCGATGGAGCCCGCCTCGGCGCGCGGCAGGACCATCTCGGGTCCCGTGCGCCCTCTCGACTCGCGAGCGACGACCCGCGAGAGCATCCGGACCAGGTCGAAGGTCGCCGGGTGCAGCGCGTCGTCCTTCACGAACTCCATGAACCGCCGCACGACGGTCTCGAGGGTCTGGCACTCCTCCAGGATGGCGCGCGCGTCCTCGGCCGCGGCGCCTCCGGCCGACTGCACCAGCCGGGCGTAGCCGACGATGGTGCCGAGGCCGTTGCGGATCTCGTGGACGACGCCGACGGTGAGCTCGCCCGCGCGGACGAACGGCTCCTTGTCCCGCAGCTCGCCTTCCATGCGACTGCGCTCTTTCTGGTGACGGCGGGAGGTCTCCTGGTCGCGCGCGCGCAGCCTCTCCATCGCCTCCTCGTAGGCGACGAGGGCGACGGGAGGCGAGCCCGGAGTTGCCTCGCCTCGCGACGGCGCCAACAGCGCGATGGTGCCGAGGACGAGGACGAGGGCCATGGCCTGGGTGAGGAAGGATTCCTGGCGGTCGCGGAGGTCGGCGACGAGGTCGGAGGCGTCGGTGGCGAGGCGGAGGACGACGGGCGCGGCGCTGCCGGTCAAGAGCACGTACGCGAGCACGCGCGGCGAGGGGCCGGCGAGCTGCGTGACGGCGAGGACCTCGCCGGCGCGGAGCCGCTGCATCTCCACCGGGGTGAGCCAATGCGACGAGGGCGCCGCGAGGCGAGCCCGGAGAGGCCTCGCCTCGCGACGGCGCCAACAGCGCGATGGTGCCGAGGACGAGGACGAGGGCCATGGCCTGGGTGAGGAAGGATTCCTGGCGGTCGCGGAGGTCGGCGACGAGGTCGGAGGCGTCGGTGGCGAGGCGGAGGACGACGGGCGCGGCGCTGCCGGTCAAGAGCACGTACGCGAGCACGCGCGGCGAGGGGCCGGCGAGCTGCGTGACGGCGAGGACCTCGCCGGCGCGGAGCCGCTGCATCTCCACCGGGGTGAGCCAATGCGACGAGGGCGCCGCGTCCGGCTGGGCAGCGAGGCGTCTTCCGTCGGTGAGGAAGGCCTCGGCGCTGGTCGCGATGCCGGCGTCCAGCGCGGCCGCGACCGCACGTCGCGGCGCATCCGCGTCGCCGGCCGCCACCGCGGCCATCAGCCTCGGACGGGCCTGGGCCGTCGCCATGCGCGCGCCGGAGAGCGTGTGCGCGAGGAGGCGCGTGTGCGCGCGAAGGCCGACCGCGGTGGCATGCAGGTCGAGGGCGCCCACGCCGAGAAGCGCGGCCACCACGTAGGCGCGCCGCGTCGGCAGGCCCACTCTCATCCGCGGAAGAATCCCTTGTACCAGTCGAGCATGCCCGTGCCGGCAAAGAGGACGAAGATCCCGGCGAAGCCGAGGAACGTGCCCAGCGGCAAGGGATGCCGGGAGGACTTCCCGCGCGCGGTCATGAGCGCGAGCCCCACCACCGTGCCCGCGATCGAGGCGAGCAGGACGGTGAGCAGCATCCTCTCCCAGCCGAGGAATGCCCCCAGCATCGCCGCCAGCTTCCAGTCCCCCTGGCCCAGTCCCTCCGCTCCGCGCGTCCGCCGATAGGCGGCGGCGATGGCCGCGAAGGCGACGTATCCCCCGATGGCGGACGCGAGCGACTCGAGCGGCGTCGGCCCTCCGTTCCACCCGAGCGCCCACGCCGTCACGCTGACGGCGATTCCGGCCGCGATCCCCGGACGGGTGATGACGTTCGGCAGGATCTGGTGGTCGAGGTCGATGAGGCTCAGGACGAGCAGCGTCGTGGCCAGGGCCATGTCGACCACGGCCCGCGGCGAGGGAGCGTCGCGAAGGGCGAGGCCGAGGTAGAGCAGGCCGTTCGCGGCTTCCACCGCCGGATATCGCCAGGAGATCGGGGCACGGCAGTGGCGGCAGCGCCCGCGCAGGACGAGGTAGCTGAGCACAGGGACGTTGTCGACGGCGGCGATGGGCGTGCGGCAGGCGGGGCAGCGCGACCGCGGCGTGGCCACTGACTCACCGAGCGGGAGCCGATGGATGCACACGTTGGCGAAGCTGCCGGCGACGAGGCCGATCGCGAGCGCGGCCAGGGGCCAGAGCGCTCCCGGCGCCTCAACGAGCGCGTCGTTCTCCGGCATGCGGCGAGGGCACCAGCGTGGGCAACGCCCCGGATGTTGCCGCCGAAGCGCTGGGCAGTCAAGCACGTCCGGCGAGTCGCGGTCGCGCGCCGGCCGCGTTGTATCATCGCGCGGCAATGGCGGACGGCCCCGCCACTCGTCCGCCGTCCCGCCTTCGTCCTCCTCGCCGTGGCAGCCGTGGTGGCGGGCGCCTTCCTCTTTTTCATGTTCGCGGCGACGGGCGGACATTTCGTGCCGCAGGTCGCGGACCTCTACCTCGTCTGTCAGTACGCCCGCGCCATCGCCGAGGGACACCCATTCCGGTACAACCCCGGAGAGCCCCCCTCCACGGGGGCGACCAGCCTCCTGTTCACGCTCGCGCTCGCCCTGCCCGAAGCGCTGGGGATCCGCGGCGAGGGCCTCGTCGCGTTCGCCATCCTTTCCGGCGCCGCGCTCTACGCGGGCTCCGTCCTGCTCGCCCGAACGGTCGCGCTCCGCCTGGCCGGTCCCCGCGAAGGCACTCTCGCCGGGTTGCTCGTCGCCCTCGGCGGGCCGGTGGTCTGGTCCTTCTTCTACGGATCCGACATCGCGCTCTTCCTCTTCCTCGCCCTGTGGCTCCTCGAGCGGTGGCTGGCCAGCGCGGACGCCGGCGTCCCCCTCTGGACGGCGCCGGGCGTGCTGCTCGCGCTGGCGCGGCCGGAGGGCCTCCCCATCGCGCTCGCGCTGGCTCTCGCCTGGACGCTGTCGGCGGACCGCGCCGCCGAGCGCGGCGTCATCCTTCGCCGCCGGGGCCTGCGGACCTGGATGCCCGTGGTCGCCGGCCTCGCCGTCCTCGTGCTGTACCGCACCCTCACCGGCGCCTGGCTCGGGACCTCCGCCGCCGACAAGTCGCTCTTCGCGAGCTATGGGCTCAACCAGGGGCTGGCCCTCTCGACCGAATACGGTGTGGACCTCGTGCGCGGGCTGCTCCTCGGCTTCTACCCCTCGCAGGTGCCGATCGGGCTCGGGCGCGGATGGGCCTCGCTCTTCCTGCCTCCGCTCGTCCTGCCTGCGATCGCGGCCACCGCGGTCCTGCCCCCGCGCGCGCTGCGCCGCGGGGTGGCGGGCTGGCTCTCGACGGCGGCAGCGCTGTTCGCGCTCGTCACCCCCAACGTGTTCCTCGGGTCGCAGTTCCAGCGCTACGTGTTGTGGGCGTTTCCAGGCCTCCTGGCCCTCGGCGCCGCCGGTCTGGGGCTGGTCACGGCCGCCACCATCCGCGACGCGCAGCGCGAGCGCGCGACGTTCCGCATCGGGGCCCTGGTGTGGGTCGGCCTGGCCGCGCTCTCGACCTTGCGCTTCGCCGCCCTCTACGGCGAGATGGCGGGCGACGTCTACCGCCGGGACGTCGCCGCCGCGCAGTGGATCCGCCGCAACGTGCCTCCGGGCACGCGCATGGCCAACCTGGCCACCAGCGTCGAGTACCTGACGGGGCACCGCAGCCTCAACCTGCACGGCGTCACGACGCCCGCCTTCTTCGGCGATCACGCCGCGGAGCGCGAAGCCGACGCCTTCGAGGGACTGCGCCGCCTCTCTCCCTCCGAGCGCCCGGCCTTCCTCATCACCAGCGTGGCCGCGCAGGACCGGTTCCCCGTCATGCGGGAGCTCGTGAGCGGTCCGGCCCTGTTCCGGACGGCCAGCTTCGCGGACGAGATCGAGATCTACCCGATGAGGTACGAGCTGCTGGAGCGCGGCGGCGAGCCGGCCGCCCCGGAAACGGTGGCCGCCGTGCGCGGCCTGACCGAGGTGGACCGCCTCAACGTGTGTGACTCGCGCGAGGAGGCGGCCCACCAGTATTCGTTCGTCTCCTCGGCCGGCGCCGCTCCCGTATGGGGCACCGCGCGGGTGGACGCCTACCCGGATGCGAACGTCCCCATCGCGGACGGCGGACGCGCGATCCTGGGCGGCGAATCCTTCCGCATCGCCGCCCGGCCCGGCCGCGAGCTGCTGATGGTGCTGCGTACCGCGCCCGCCATCGACGCGAGCCTGCTCCAGGCGAGTGGACCACGCCGGGTGGGCGTCGAGTTCCCGGAGGCGGCCTTCACCATCTCCGTGGACGGCCAGGCCATGGGCCGCGCGAACGTCCACACTCGGCCGGGCTGGAACGAGGTCGTGATCCGGATCACCGGCAACCTCGTGCGCGGGGAGCGGCCGCGCCTCGAGCTGGCGGGGCGCTACGCGTCGTTCCAATACTGGTTCTTCCAGTAGCGTGCGCCTTCCGCGGCGTGAGGTCACGTGGTACCGTGAGGCCGCTTTGGGCTCCCAGGCGCGACGCTCCGGAGAGGCGCTCGAGCGCGAAGATCCGCTGGTCGGGTCCGTCCGCCGCTTCTACGAGGAGCACCACGACGGCATCGCGCGCGCGCGCCGCGCGCGGCGCTACTTCTACTCGTACCTGACACGCGTGTTGCAGACCCGCGTCCCGCCCGGACAGTCCGTGCTCGACATCGGCTGCGGCGCGGGCGACTTCCTCGCCGCCCTCCGTCCGTCACGGGGGGTCGGGATCGACCTGTCCGCCCCCGCCATCGCCGCCGCGCGGGAGACCTACGCCTCGCCCGCCCTCCACTTCGTGCACGGCGACGGCGGCGACCCGGAGCTCCTGGCCGGCCTGGCCGGGCCGTTCGACGTCGTGCTCCTCGTCAACGTCGTCACCCAACTGAGCGACGTGCAGGCGGCCCTCGAGGCGCTCCATCCCCTGTGCCATCCGCGGACGCGCGTCGTCATCTACAGCTACAGCCGGCTGTGGCAGCCGGTGCTGCGCCTGGCCGAGA
>QHVP01000571.1 GCA_003222295.1 Acidobacteriota bacterium
TGACGGCCGCAGCTTTAGTCGGACGCGTGAGGGCGGCGACGGAGATGGCCGCCGCCCTCGACGCGACGAGGGCGGTCAGGCTCCCGCGTAATAGCCCTTGCGGGCCCGCGGCGTCGCGTCGGGAGGGCGATCCACGTCCACGTGGATCGTTCGCCAGCCGGGTTTTCCCTCGAGCGGCTCGTAGCCCAGAAGATACCGATGCCGAAGCGTGGCCGCGATCGACTCGGCGGCCGCCTTCAGACGCCCGCCCTGCGGCGTCTCGCTGTCGGGGGTGTAGTGCTCGCGTTCGAGGCCCTTGATGATCTCGGCGCGGCCGCCGGTGTCGTCGGCCAGCTCGATCAAGGGCTTGGCATCGAAGCCCTCTGGTCGCATGCCTCCCGGCCCACCACGGCCGCCTCCTCCGCCGCGGCCACCGCGACCTCCCCCAAAGCCGCCGCGCCCTCCCCCGCCGGGGAAACCGCCGCGGCCGCCTCCTCCCCCGGGACGCCCACCCGGCCGCGAGAATGCGCGTTGCTCGTTCGGGGTGTCGAGGCCGATCGAGTACACGGGGACCTCCGCGCGCCGAGCGTACTCGCGCAGGGTTTCGAAGGAGACGCTGCTCACCGTGTCCACGCCGTCGGTGACGAGGACGACCGCCTTGCTCTCCGCCGGACCCGCGGCCACGCGCTTGATGGCCTCGAACGTCGCATCGTAGAGCGCCGTGGGCCCTTCGGGCTCCAGCTGGTCCAGGACGCGCTCGAGGAGCTCGCGGTCGGAGGTCAGGTCCTGGACGACGTGCACGCTGCCGCTGAACGTGATGACCATGATCTCGTCGGCCGGCTCCAGCAGGTCGATGAAGTGCTTGAGGGCCTCTTCCACCTGTCGGATCTTGTTCTGCATGCTGCGGCTCAGGTCCAGGGCCAGCGCGATACGGAGGGGACGCCGCTCGCCGCTGAAGAGCGTCACGTCGCGGCGCTTCCCGTTCTCCGCGATCCGGAAATCCTGGCCCGTCAATCCGAGCACGGGCTCGCCGGCCTTGTCGAGGACGGATACGGGCACGCGGACGGTGCGGGTGCCGGACGCGAAGATGGGGCCTTGAAGGACGGGGGCGGATGTCGAGGGCGACCGGGGCCCGAGTGGGGCCGCCGGGGCGCCCGGCTTCTCCACGGGCGCGACGCGGCGCACGGCGACGATCAGCGTTTCGGTGGCGCCCGCTTCGCGCAGCGTTGTCTCGCGAGCCGGGTCGAGGGGCTCCCCGAACCCGCGGCCCTGCAACTCGAGGAGGATCGTGCGCTCGCTGATGCTCGCCTTGAGGAACCGGACGAGGTCCACCGTCGTCAGCGGCGCGTCGCCTCGCGCCAGGGCGGCCATCGCCACGCAGAGCAGGACGGCCGCAATCCGTCCCGCGAGCGCACGGCGACCGGCTTGAACGTCCTCCGCAGAGACACCGCGGTGGTCGTTTTCGAGGACAGCCCTCGAGGCCCTTTGCCGAACGACGTACGAGTCTGCCACGTTCGCCGTGGGCCCGAGCAGGATTCGTGCCGCCCGGTCCCGACGCTGGAAGTCAGGCCGCATGATCCACCGCCGGCATCACGAACGGAATCTCCTCATGGCTGACCCGCTGAGCCGGCACCGGCCTACAATCGAATCAGGATGTCGGTCCTACTCGTCATCGAGCGATCGAAGGCGGGCGCGCAACTCTCGGCCATGCTGTGGACGACGGGAGACGACGACCCGCGCCTGCTCGAATCGAGGAAGTTCAGGGGCGAGGGCGCGCTCAAGGTGTGGCTCGCCGGAATCGTGACGCGGTACGGGCGCAGCAACATCCGCGTGAACTGCCCGGTGTCCCTGGAAGCCGATGACCCTCTCACCGTCCTGCTGGAGGAATCGGTCGGCCCGATCGCGCCCAGCGTCCGCCCATCTGAGACCTGAGCCGTCCCCGTCGTGTAGTGTCCACTCCGGCATGGCTGAGCGCGCCCCTTCCTACCTCGAGCCGTACTCCCGGGCGCGCCGGCGGAAGGCGAAGGGAGCGCGCGCCCTCCTGTGGGTCGGGCGCCGGGACCAGATCGTCCGCTTCGAGGCCATCGTCCGGGCCTGCCCGCTCGCGGGTCGCCGCGTCCTCGACGTGGGCTGCGGTCCGGCGGACCTGCTCGGCTTTCTCCGTAGGCGCGGCATCCGCCCTGCGCACTACGTGGGGCTGGAAGCGCAGCCCTGGCTCGTGCGCGCGGCGCGCCGCCGGGATTACGAGAACTCCACGATCGTCGAGGGAGACTTCGTCAGGGAGCCGGACAAGCTCCGCGTCGGGGCCGAGGTCGTGATCTTCTCCGGCTCGCTCAATCTCCTCTCCTCGCGCCAGTTCTACCGAAGCCTCGGGGACGCGTGGGACGCGACCCGCGACTGGCTCGTGTTCAACTTCCTCTGCACTCCGGACCTCGCGGGCGCGCGCTGGCTGCACTGGCACCGGCGCGCCGCCGTCCTCGACTTCGCGCGGCGCCGGGGAGCGCTCGTCCACATGGACGACCGCTACGAGCCGGGCGACTGCCTGGCCGTCTTGAGGAAGCCTCGAAGCGGGCGCGGCGTCGCGGTCATTCCCCCTTCAGAACCCCCCCGCCATTGATGATCAGCCGGTCCGACGCGACTCCGCCGCGGAGAGTCCCGCTGAGGATCACGGTGCCGCTGGGCGCGGCCACGAACCCGTGGAGCGCCGCGTTGTCGTTGAGCGTCAGGCCGGCGGAAAAGACTTCGAGGCGGAGCCACTCGGGATTGCCCGAGGACCCGGCGCGACCGCCGACGACCACCGCGCTCCCGACTTTCAGGATCACGGGCCCCACCACCTGGAGCGTGCTGGCACCGCCAAGCGTGAGTCCCTGGAGGTCATACACGGCGGGCTCGCTGGAGCCCGAGACGCCGAGGATGAGCCCGCCGTGGCCGCTGGCGGTGAACGTGCCGTAGGTTCCGGGAGGCACCGCGATCGGACCGGCGTTGCCGCTGAGGGTGAGGCTGCGGATCGTCGCGAAGGAGCCGGGATCCTCGCCCGGCGCATTCAGGACGACGTTGCGCGTACCCGCCGGCGCCGCGGGCGGCGTCACCGTCGGGAGGGCGACCGGGCTGGACCGCCGTCCGACGTGGCGCAGCGCGGCTCCACCGTTGAGCGTGACCGTGTAATTCGAGGGCGAGGCGCTGCCGCTACCGTCGACGGTGCCTCCGTAAGTGGGATGACCGTCCAAACGCACTTCCGGCGTGCCGGGGAGGAGGAGGTCACCCGAGATCCCGGCGTTGCCGTCGAAGGCCAGGCTCTCCGGCAAGAGGACCTGGACCGAGCCGTCGACCTTGCCGTCGAGGATGGGGGCATGCCGGACGAGAGCGGTCGAGGCGATGCGCAGGGTGCCCGTCACCGCGCCCACGTAGTTCGCATCGTCGACGGTCGCGATCACGGCGTACGACCCGGGCGCCGTGGGCGGCGTTGCGCTGCCGTCGTACGTGACGTGCGCGGCCAGGCCGGCGGGCACGGTCGTGACGGTGACGCCGCGGGGCGTTCCGTCGTAGGACTGGCTCAGGCCGCCGATGGAGATGCCGGCGAGCGCGGGATCGATCGTCAGCGTGCCCGTGGCCAGGCCGATGTAGTTGGCGTCGTCGATGGCCGCGTCCACGGTGTAGATCCCTGCATTGACGGGCGCGGTGACGCTGCCGTCGTAGGTCACGGCGACGGCGAGGCCAGGGGGAACCGTGCTCGCCGACACGACGTGCGGCGCGCCGTTGTATGTCTGGTGCAGGTCGGAGAGGGTCAACGAGCCGACGGCTTTCTCGACGGTCAGGAGCGCGGCCGTGGTCGTGGCGGACCCGGACGCGTTGGAGATCACGAGGTCGTAGCTGCCCGCATCCGCGGTGGTCACGTTCGTGAGCGTCAGCGTCGGGGTCGCTGCCGAGGCGTTGGCGGAGATGGGAGCGCCGGCCTTGCGCCACCGGTAGCTCAGGGGGGCGCTCCCGTTGGCGCCGCCGGTGAAGGAAACGGTGTCGCCGACGGTGACGGTCCGCGCGGTGGGCGAGGTGGTGATCCACGGCCGCAGCACCGCGTTCTTCACGTAACTCTGCAGCCACACCATCGCCGGCCGCTCCGCGCCGTTGTCGAGGACGATGTAGGCACCCTGCGCCGTCCGCCAGTGTCCCGGCCGGTAGCCCCACAGCGTGATTCCACGGACGGCCGGATGCTCCCAGAAAGCCGGGAAGATCCTCTGGTAGTCCGCGAGCTGGATCTCGTCCGTCGGGCCGTCGATGTCCAGCTCCGTGACGTAGATGGGAAGCCCGGTCGTGGCCAGGAGGTCCAGGTTCGCGATCGTGGTCGCGGCGGCCACGCGCGTCGAGAAGGCGTGGCCCTGGACGCCGACGGTGTCGATCAGCCCTTCCGCCTGGAGGAGCTGGATGATCCCGATGTAGCGCTGCATGTCGGCCGTGTTGTTGGTGACGCTGTAGTCGTTGATGCCGAGCTTGGCCTGGGGGAAGTACCGGCGCGCCATGCGGAACGAGCGCAGGACCCACTCCCATCCCGACGGGCCCTCGCCGCCCAGGGCCTCGATGTAGTTGCCGTTGGTGGCCCCCCGCGGCGGATCGTGCAGCGGCTCGTTCACGACGTCGATGAAGTCGATGTCCGGATAGCGCGCGGCCACCGCCGCGAACCACTGCTGGATCTCGGAGAGCTGCTCCGCGGGAGGCAGCGACTCGATCCAGCCCGGCTGCTGGTTGCCCCAGATGAGCGTGTGCATGCGGAACGGGAAGCCGTTCGCCTTGGCCAGGTTGTAGGCGGCGTCCAGGTCCGCCCAGTTCATCTGGTCCCTCTGGCCCTCCACGCTTCCCCACTTGCCGCCGTTCTCCGGCGTGACCTGGTTCCAGTAGGCGGTGAAGTTCACGGCCTGCGCATTGGAGCGCGCACAGCCGAGGAACTTGGGCTGGCCGGTCGCGATGGGCGGGCCGGGCGGCACGAAGGGCGGGGGCGGAGGAACCGTCGTCCCGGGCAGGCCGTTGTCGAGGTCGAACACGGTGTAGAAGACGCCTTGGTGGCCGAAGGCGAACTTGTCGAGGCCCAGCCCGTCCTCGCGCCCGGCGACCTGGAAGGTCTGGGTCAGGCTGCCCGCGGGCACGACGAACGAGATCGGCGGCTCCCCGCCGTCGTAGGCCGAGAGCTTCACCCACTTCCACACCCCGGACGTGGCCAGGCCTCCACCCGTGACCTTGTCGCTGGGGGAGGTGTAGCCCACGGGGTTGGCGAGGTTGTTGGCCAGGATCCAGTCCGCGTCGGAGGCGGGGCTGCGGGTCCCGAATCCGTTCGCGTAGTAGAAGCTGTCGTCGTTGAACGTGGCCGGTCCCACCCGCAGCCGGGCGTAGAGCTCGTAGGTGCCCGCGCTCGGGAAGTTGACGGTGAAGGTGATGACGCGGGCGGCCACGCTTGGGTTCCCCCCGCCGATCGTCCCCACGATGGTGGCGAACTGGGTCGCTCCGTCGTTGCCGATGGAGAACTGCGAGCCCACCACGCCTGACTCCGCCTCGAGGACGATCGATTCCGTCTGGGCGTGCGCGGCCCCGGGAAGGAGCGCCACGGCCAGTAGCGCGGCGAGGGCTCGGATGCGCATGGTTCCTCCTGTCGACGAGCGTTCGGTTACTCGACGTTCTTCCGCCGCGCGTCGGAAAGTCAACCGAAATTGACAGTTTTGTCGCGCGGCTCGGGAAACCGATTACACGGCGCCGGCGGCGAAAGCGGTTTCATAGTTCGCGACCCGGCTCTACAATCGACGCCATGGGAGCCTCGCCGCCCGCGCCGCCTTCCGCCCTTCCCTCCCCCGCCAAGATCGCGGCCGCGCTGGGCAAGCGCGTGCTGGGCCAGGTGGACGCGGTGCGGGAGGTCTCGGTCGCGCTGGCCAAGAAGCTGGCCGGCCTGCGTGTCGGCAACATCCTCCTCGTGGGCTCCTCGGGCTCGGGCAAGACCACGCTCATGCGCGCGGTCGAGGACCTGCTGGCCTCGGACCCCGCTCTGGCCTTGCGCTCCACCGTCGTCCGCATCCACGCCAACGTGATCGGCGAGGAGGCGCAGCAGGGGACGGCGAGCGAAAGGGTGATGCACCGCTTGCTGGAGCGGGCGCGCGATCAGCTCGGGGCCGCCGCTCCCGTGGCCCGCGTCGTCGCCCAGGCCAGTCACGGTCTCGTCTTCATAGACGAGGTGGACAAGCTCCGCAGCCGCGTCGGCGACCAGGTCCAGGTCTCGGGGATACGCGCCCAGGAAGCCCTGCTCACCCTCATCGAGAACGAGGCGGTGCCGCTCCGGTTGCCCGACTGGGCGGGGGGAGCGACGGTGCAGGTCGACTCCTCGCGGCTCCTGTTCGTCTGCGCGGGCGCCTTCGAGGGCCTCTACGAAAGCGTGTTCGGCCGCGTGATCCAGGGCCAGGGCGAGCAGTCGCTCAAGACGACCACCGTCTCCGCGACCGGGCGCATCCACGAAGAAGTCCGCTTCGCCCTGCGGGACTGGCTGCGCTCGGAGGACCTCTTCGCGTACGGGATGACCCCCCAGTTCCTCTCCCGCTTCGACGCCGTGGTCGTCCTGGAGCCGCTGGGCGAGGCCGAGCTGTACAAGATCTTCGTGGGCAGCGCGGATTCCGCCTTGCGCCAGTCGCACGCCTATTTCGCCAGCCAGGGCATCAAGCTGGAGATCAGCGAGTCGGCGGTGCGCCGGATCGCGGCGGAGGCCGCGCGCCAGCCGCGGCTGGGCGCGCGCGCGCTCAAGGAGGTCTTCCGGCGCGTGATCCGGCCCTACGAGTTCGACCCCGAGCACGCCCCCGGCCTGGCCGAGGGGCGCCTGCGGATCGACGTGGCGGACGTCGAGCGCGGCCTCGCCCGCGGACGAGACGACTCCGCCACCTCGTCCGGAGGCTGGGGCTAGTACTGCGGCGCGGGCGAGCGGAGCGAGCCCCTACTTGGGCTGCTTGACGATCTGCAGGTAGGGCTTGGGCGACTTCCAGCCCTCCGGATACTTCTGCTTGGCCTCCTCGTCGGAGACCGAGCCCGCGATGATGACGTCCTCGCCCTGCTTCCAGTTCACGGGAGTCGCGACCTTGTGCTTGGCCGTGAGCTGGATCGAGTCCAGGACGCGCAGGACCTCGTCGAAGTTGCGGCCGGTGGTCATGGGATAGGTCAGCGTGAGCTTGACCTTCTTGTCCGGGCCCACCACGAACACCGAGCGGACGGTCGCGTTGTCGGCGGCCGTGCGCTTCCCCCCCGCCGCGTTGGGATGGATCATGTCGTAGAGCTTGGCGACGTGGAGGTCGCTGTCCCCGATGATCGGGTAGTTCGGGGCCGTGCCCTGCGTCTCCTCGATGTCCTTCGCCCAGCGCTTGTGGTCGTCCACGGGGTCGATGCTCAGGCCGATGACCTTGGCGTTCCGCTTCTTGAACTCCGGCTCCAGCTTCGCCATGTAGCCGAGCTCCGTCGTGCAAACGGGCGTGAAGTCCTTGGGATGCGAGAACAGGATCGCGTAGCTGTCTCCGATCCACTGATGGAAGTCGATCGGCCCCTGCGTCGTCTCCGCCTTGAAGTTCGGTGCCTCGTCGCCAATGCGCACTGACATGTGTCGTCCCTCCTTCAACCCTCGGGTCGTCCATTCTAGCCGACGTCCCGCTCTCCCGGGAAGGGGAGGAAGGATCAGGGCCGGGCGGATCTCTTGCCGCGAGCCACCCGCTTGCCGCCGACGGCCATCACGCCGTTCCAGCGCTCGGCGACGTCGACGTGGATGTCGAAGAGGTCGAGGAGCCGGCCGACGGTGTGGTTCACGAGGTCGTCGATCGTCCGCGGATGGTTGTAGAAGGCGGGCAGGGGCGGCGCGATCACGACCCCCATGCGGGAGAGCTTGAGCATGTTCTCGAGGTGGATCTCGCTCAGGGGCGACTCGCGCACGGCCAGGACGAGGCGGCGGCGCTCCTTGAGCACCACGTCGGCGGCGCGATGGACGAGGTCCTTGCCGTCGCCGTGGGCGATCGCGCCCAGCGTCTTGACGCTGCAGGGCGCGATCACCATGCCCATGGTGACGAAGGACCCGCTGGAGATGGCCGCCCCCTGATCGCCTTCCGCGTAGGAGCGCGTGGCCATCCGGCGCACCTGGGCGAGGGTGAACGGCGTCTCGTGGATCAGCGTGCGCGCGCCCCAGCGCGAGACGACCAGATGGGTCTCGACGCCGCTGCCCTTCAGGACCTGCAGGAGGCGGATGCCGAAGAGGCTGCCCGTCGCCCCCGTGATGGCGACGATCAGACGCCGCGGCAGGGGCGTCAGCGCCGGGACCTCAGGAGAGCCAGGCCGCCGCGGCCGCGCCCGCGGCGTGCTCCCACAGCAGGTACAACCCGAAAGCGACGCTGACCGCGCCCGCCGCCACCTGCACCCCCCGGTGGAGGGCGGCGTAGCGCGCCTCGACGTACGACAGGGGCACGCTCATGAGCGCGCTGAGGAGGAGCATGCCGGCGATGGACCCGAGGCCGAAGATGGCGAGGTAGACGAGACCGGCGCCGAGGGTGGGCGCGGCGGTCAGGGCGAGGAGCGCGAGGCCCGCGCTGCCGGCCAGGCCGTGGACGAGGCCGACCAGGAACGGCCGCAGCCCGCCCTGCAGCGGATGCGGATGGCGGTGCACTTGCGTCTCCTCCCGGCGATGAGCGTGGAAGTGGACGTGGGTCGTCCCGTCGTGCTGGTGGGGGTGCGCATGCAGCTTCCAGCGCAGGGCGCGGCGCAGGGCCAGCGTGCCCAATACGACCAGCATCACCGCCACCAGGGCCTCGAGCGCGTGGCTGGCCGCGGGGGGAACGGTGAGGCGCAGGGCGAGGATCACGCCCCCGGCCAGTCCCAGCGACAGCGCGTGGCCGAGGCCCCAGCAGGCGCCGACGAGCGATGTCCGCCGCAGGCCGATCTTCTGGCTGGCCAGCGTGGTGACGGCCACGACGTGATCGGGGTCGAGGGCGTGGCGGAGCCCGAGCACGAAGCCCACGCCGGCGACGGTCGCGACCATCCCGTCCAAGACACCTCCTTCAGGGGGACGATAGCATTGAAGCCTTACCGCGCGGTCTGATCGCTTTCAACGCGCAATGCACTTCTCCACGTAGCCGAGAGACCTCAGGTTCTCGCACTGCTCGGGGGTCAGGCTGGCCGGGGCCACCGTCCCCGACGTGGCCGTACGCGCCACGGAAGCGATCCAGTGGTGCAGGGCCTGCCGCGACCAGGCCGCGCGCAGCGGGTCCGACGCCACGAGGTTCGTCTTCTCACCCGGATCGCGCGCGACGTCGTAGAGCTCCTCGTCCCCCGTGCGCGTGTCGTAGACGAACTTGTAGCCGTCATCGCGGCGGGCATAGCGCGGCCGGTCCCAGACCGTACGTGATAGGACCGCCGCCTCGCCCTCCCCCTCCGCCGCCGCGCCCGTGAGCGCGGGCAGCAGGCTGCGCCCCTGGAACTTCTGGTCGGAGCCGCCGCGCCCCATCACCCCGAAGAGGTCGGCGATCGTGGGCGCGACGTCCAGGAGGTCGGCGAGGGTGCCGAGCCGCGTGCCCGCCGTTGGCCCCTTGCCCGCGGGGAACCGGACGATGAGCGGCACGTGCATGCTCTCGTCGTAGAGCTGCACGTTGTGCCCGATCCAG
>QHVP01000572.1 GCA_003222295.1 Acidobacteriota bacterium
GCGTGGTTGAAGGCGTTGAGGAGCTCGGCCCGGAAGTCGATGGTGGCGTTGCCCTTCACCTTGAACCTCTTCACCAGGCTGATGTCCGCCGACCAATACGTCGGCCCGTTCACGACGAGGCTTCCCTCGCCGCACCTGCCGGGGCCGAAGTTGTAGCCGAACTGCGCGGTGGGGGAGGCCTGGATGGTGCTCGTGGGGTCCACCATCTCGATGCAGTCGGAGCCGTTGGCGGGCGCGAGGTAACGGCCGGTCGGCACGCCCAGCGACGAGTATCCGGTCGGCGAGGTCGCGCTCACGCTGAACGCCCGGTTCGTGTTGTCGATGATGTCCTGCGGCAGCATGTAGATCGCCTTGCCCGCGTCGTCGAAGCGCAGCTTGAACGCCTTCTGGAACTCCTTGCGGCTCATCCCGACCAGGCGCACATTGCCGAAGTCGAGCATGCGGCCGCTCTGCACGCGGCTGATGGTGGCGAGCTGCCAGCCGCCGAGGATGGCGTCCACGACGGGGTGGGCGCTGCCGAGGAGCTTGCGGCCCTTGCCGATGGGCAGCTCCCAGATCGCGTACAGCTTGAGCGCGTGGGTGATGCTGCCTTCCACGCCCGTGTTGATCCGCTTCTCCATCGGCTGCTGCAGACCGAAGCGCTGCCACTCCCACGAGCGCCCCAGCGAGTAGCTGGTCCGGAAGAAGAGACCGTTCGCCATGTTGCGCCGCAGCTCGATCTCCATGGCGTGATAGTCGGTGCCACCGCCGTTGCCGCGGATCCAGGCCCCGCCCTGGAGGTCGGGGTTGGCCCGGAAGAGGTTCACGGGCAGGCCGGCCGCCCGCGCGTTGGCCCGGCGCGTGGGGTCACCATCGAGGCCGGTGTTCGGGTTCGTGCCGCCCGGCACGTACGGCTGCGGGTTGAAGCGCGCGAGCGGGTTGATGAAATTGTTGTTCCCGAACAGCGGCGAGGTGTAGAGCGCGGGGTCGCCCGCGCGGGCGGACGGGATCCCGTTGAAGTACGCGAGGTAGATGGGCAGGGGCGAGGTGCCCGTGCCGGGTCCGAAGTACTTGAACGTGTTCCCGCGCCCGGCCGCGATGTTCGCGAACAGGTTCTGCTGGGCGAGCCGGAACTCGTCCAGGAACCCGTTCGACCCGATGTTGACCTCGTTGACGTTGTAGTCGGTCCAGAGGTCGCGTCCGCGCGAGCCGACGTAGCGCGCTTCGAAGGCCATGTTCTTGCCGAGCTGGCGCTGGAACCCGGCGCTCCAGGTCTGCGAATACGGGATCTTCAGGTCGGGGTCGAAGATGGTGATGTCGCCAGTGATGACGTCGCTCAGCGGATAGGCCGGCCGCGAGGCCACCAGGGGAGGCGTGAGGCGGGCCTCCTCGCGCAGCAGCACCGGCGCCGGCCCCAGGTTGCCCAGCTCGTAGGTGCGGTTCGCATCGATCGAGATGCCCGGGTTGGCCCCGAAGACGTCGGTGAAGTCCGACATGCCATTGCGGCTGTAGGCCATGGCGAACCCCGCGCGGAACACGGGCTCGTGACCGAACAGCTTGCCGAGCAGTCCCTTCTCGATCGTGGGCCGCCAGGTCACGCCCAGGTTGGGTGCGAGGTTGTTCCAGTCCTTGTTGTAGGCGCGTTGGCCCGCCTGGAACTGGACGAACTCCGGCTTCTTCCCGTTGAGGACGCCCGGCTTGAAGAGGTTGTCCACGCCCGACACGCCCCACACGTCCTGGACGGTTGCCGTCGAGTAGTTGGCGTTGGTGGGATACAGCGGAAGCTGCAGGACGTAGCGCAGGCCGTAGTTCAGGGTCAGGTTCGAGGCCGCCCGCCAGGAGTCCTGGGCGAAGAAGTCGAACTGGCGCATGCGTCCGCGGGCCAGGGAGGAACCGAGGTATTCGTACTCGCCGTTCTCGTTGAGCCGGGCGTTGCCGAGGACGCCGGTGACGCGGCCGGTGAGGATCGCGTACAGGCCGCGCGCGTTCGCGAGCTGGGTGTCCGAGGCCCCCGGGAAGTTGGTGGTGTTGAACAGCGCGAAGGCGGGATCGCTGTTGTTGATCCCGAAATCGATGCGCGGCACCAGGCTCTGGTTCTGCAGCCAGACGTCGGCTTGCGTGAACTCGACCCCGAAGTTGAGGTTGTGCGGGCCCCGCACCCAGTTGAGGCTGTCGTGCGCCACCTTGGTGGAGGCCTCGCGGGAGCTGATGTTCTGCGGGTTCCCGGCCGCGCCGCCCAGTTGATGTTGAGGTGCCGTCCCCCCTGGTTCCCGGCGGGGTCGCTGAACAGGCCCGGCTTGATCTCGGTCGAGAACAGGGTGGCCCCGCCGGTGGCGCCGAAGAAGCGCAGGTCGTTGACGAGGTTAGCGGTCAGCGCGGAGCGCAGCGACCCCTGATAGGCGAAGCGCTTCGAGTCCTGCACGCCGTGGATCGGGAAGCCCGGGAAGGCGACGTCCCGGTTGTTGAGCGTGTCCGGGTCGGAGAGCAGCTTGTTGAGCGTGTAGGTCGCGGTCACGCGGTGCTTGTTCGAGAGCTGCATGTCGAGCCGCACGTGCGGATAGCGTGTGATGTTGCTGAAGCCTCC
>QHVP01000089.1:0-1028 GCA_003222295.1 Acidobacteriota bacterium
GTCCAGCTTGCGCCGGTCGCGCTGTCCCGCGATGCGCAGGCCGTAGACGACGTTGTCGTAGATCGACTTTGGGAAGGGGTTGGACTTCTGGAACACCATCCCGATGCGGCGGCGCACCCCGATGACGTCGACGCCCGCACCGTAGATGTCGCGGTCCTTGACCTTCACCTCTCCCCGGATGCGCGCGCCCTCGATGAGGTCGTTCATGCGGTTGAGGCAGCGCAGCAGCGTCGACTTCCCGCAGCCGGAAGGGCCGATGAGGGCGGTGACGCGGTTCTCTCCGACGTCCATCCCGATGTCGAAGAGCACCTGCTTCTCACCGTAGTAGAACTGCACGTTGCGGATGGTGATGGCCTGGCGCTCCGCTTCCGGCACCGCGTCCGTACGCACGGCGGTCTGGATCCGGATCCCCGGTGGGTCCACCACGCTGGTCTCGTCTTCCATGACACTCCCTCGGATCATCCGCGGTGCATCCGCTCCAGGCGGCGCGTCACGGCCCGGGCCAGGAGCGAGAACATCAGCACGGCGGCGATGAGCACGGTCGCCCCCGCCCAGGCCTGGCGGTGCCAGTCCTCGTAGGGCGAGATGGCGTAGGTGAAGATCTGCACGGTCAGCGATCCGATCGGCTGGCCGAGGCTGGTCGAGAAGAAGCGGTTGTTGAACGCGGTGAAGAGCAGGGGCGCCGTCTCCCCCGCCACTCGCGCCAGCGCGACCAGGACGCCGGTGACGATGCCGGGCAGGGCGGCGGGCAGGATGACGGTGGCCACCGCCCGTCCGCGCGTGGCCCCCAGGGCCAGCGCGCCCTCGCGCAACGACGAGGGCACGAGGGCCAGCAGCTCCTCCGTCGTGCGCACGATGATGGGGATCATCATCACGCCCAGAGCCACTCCACCGGCCAGGGCGGAGAAGCGCCGGAAGGGCAGCACGGCGATGGCATAGGCAAAGACGCCGATCACGATCGAAGGCACGCCGTTGAGGATGTCGGCGGCGAAGCGCACCGCGGGAGCGAGGCGGCTGGTGTTGAACTC
>QHVP01000089.1:1159-1510 GCA_003222295.1 Acidobacteriota bacterium
GCCCTGCCGCAGGACGAAGAAAAGGATGAAGGCGAGCGGGACGAGGGCGACCACGACGGAGAGCGCACACAGGAAGGTCATGGCGGCGGAGGTGAGCTTGCGGACACGATAACGGCGGACGAAGGCGTCAGGCGGCAAGGGGCACCGTCCTGACCACCGTCGTTCTCGCCTTGGTCCGATCCATCCGCCAGATGAGGAGGCGGGAGAGGCCGTTGATGGCGATGGTGATGAGGAAGAGGACGAGGCCGATCTCGACGAGCGCGTTCAGATAGAGCGTGTCCGCCGCCTCCGTGAACTCGTTGGCGATGACCGCGGCCATGGTGTGCTGCGGCGCGAAGAGCGAGAGCGCGA
>QHVP01000573.1 GCA_003222295.1 Acidobacteriota bacterium
TCCCACAGGCCGTCGTTGGTTCCCCGGGCGGCGAGCGCGTAGCGCTCCTCGCTCTCCCGCAGCGCTTCCTCCGCCTCCCAGCGCTCCGAGATGTCCTCGCAGGTGGTGACGATGCCGAGGGGATGGCCGGCGGTGTCGCGGATGACGTCGGACATGAGCTGCACGGGGAACGAGGTCCCGTCCTTGCGGAGGCGCACGCGCTCCCGCTTCCACATGCGGACGTCGCGGAGATCCTGGGCCCGCAGCGGGGACCAGTTCGCGGGCGGCGAGAGGTCGCGCGCGTCCATGCCCAGCATCTCCGGGACGCTGTAGCCGTGCATGGCCGCCTCCGCGGCGTTCGTGTAGAGGATGTGGCCGTTGACGTCGGTGATGGTGACGCCGAGCTGCATCGTGCCCACGGCCTGCTCGAGGCGCATCAGCCTGCCCGCGGTGCGCTTGCGGTCGACGGCGTAGCGGAGCGTGCGCGTGAGGAGCGGGAGGTCGATGGGTCCCTTGGCCAGGTACTCCTGGGCTCCCGCCTCCAGGGCGGCCAGGCCGACGGGTTCGTCTTCGGGGCCGACGAGGATGACGACCGCCGCGTCACCGGCAGCGGCGCACAGCGAGGGCAGGCCCTCGAGACCCGCCTCACCCGTCAAGTCGAAGTCCGCGAGAACGACGTCCACGTCGCCGCGGGCGAGGCGCTCGCGCCCGCGCGCGAGGTCGGCGACGGTATCGACCTCCCAGGAGCCGTTCTGGCCGCCGAGGCTCGACCCGACCGCGCGAGCGTACGCGGCGTCTCCTACGATGAGGAGGACACGCGGGCGGGCGCGGTCGGAGGGGACAGCGCGCATATCGCTACCACTATTCTGCAGTCAGCGTACACCGCGAGTGTCGCCGTCGCGGTGTGACGACACGCACTGGTGAGGCTCCGCACTAACCGGGTCAACGGCCCTTGGGAAAGAGCGAGAGCAGGATGCCGATAAACCCCGCGATCAGAGCAAGGTAGCGCCCCAGCTCGAACTTCCCGGCATCGTACTGCAGGTAGTTCCCCAGCGACGTGCCTTCGGGTATCGATTCCAGCCCCGAGAGGTGCGAGGAGCAGTAGAAGAACCCCACGATGCCGACGAGCAGGAGGAGGGCTCCGAGCGTTCGCATCGCTGCTATTCTCCCGTGAAATGCGCCGGCCGCTTTTCCAGGAACGCGGTCGTGCCTTCCAGCTTGTCCTTGGACTCGAAGGTGAGCGCCTGGGCCGTGGATTCGTACACCAGCCCCGCGCCGAGCGGCATCTGCATGGACGCGTTGAGAGCCAGCTTGGCCAGCCGCACGGCCAGCGGGCCCAGAGCCAGCACACGGTCGGCGAGACGGCGCGCCGCCGCCGGCAACTCCGCGAGGGGCACGACCTCGGACACCAGGCCCGCGGCCAGGGCCTGGCGGGCATCCCAGCGCGCGCCGGTCAGGATCATCTCTTTCGCGCGGCCGAGCCCCACGATGCGGGGGAGGCGCTGGGTACCCCCCGCCCCGGGGATGATGCCCAAGCTGGGCTCGGGCAGGCCGAAGACGGCGCTCTCGGCGGCGAGGCGCAGATCGCAGGCGAGGGCGAGCTCGCAACCTCCGCCCAGGGCGTAGCCGTTCACGGCCGCGATCGTCACCGCCTCGTGCGCCTCGACCGCGGACATCAGCCGCGAGTTGATCGAGGCCAGGGCGTCGTCCCTCCGCCGCGCGCGGATGGCGCCGATGTCCGCCCCCGACACGAACGAATTGTCCCCGGCGCCCGTGATGATGAGGACGGTGACGTGGGCCTGCCTCGCCTCCTCCAGCGCGCGATGGAATTCCTCCACCGTCTCCCCGTCGAGCGCGTTGCGTGCCTCCGGCCGGTCCACGGTGAGGAGGGCCACGCGGTCCGCGAAGGCCAGATGCAGGCGCCGATAGTCCATGCTCAGGAGGGCCCAAGGTAATCGTACACGCCGCGCCCGGCCCTCTTGCCCACGCGGCCGGCCTTCAGGCGCGCGAGGGCGCCGGCGGCGTCGGCGGCCGTGAGCTTGCCGCGGACGATGCCCTCGTCCAGGTCGCGGATGGTGGTCAGCGCGCGCTCGAGGGCGTCCGCGGAGACGTCGTGGAGGATCGTGCGGAAGCCGCCGCGCGTGGCCGCGTAGGCGATGCCCCGGCCCATGATGCCCGAGCCGATGACGGCAATGGTCTCGATGGACACGCCGCGACTATACTCCGGCGCGCCCATGGCAACGGAGATCTTCGACGGCCTGACCGTGGTGCAGGAGGCGGTCGACGCCACCGGATGGCGCGCGCGCCTCCGCGTCGAGACGACCAGCCGTGCCTTCGCCGGACACTTCGAGGGCCAGCCCATCCTGCCCGGGGTGGCGCACCTCGTGATCGTCCGCCACGCGTTGCGCGCGATGGGAGGCGCCTCGGCGACCCTGCGCGCCCTGCCGTCCGTGCGCTTCCGCGAGGTCGTGCGCCCGGGCGACGTCCTCGACGTCTCCGTCCGGCCTCCCGACGCCGAGGGCCGCTCTCGATTCGACGTGCGGATCGGGGACACCCTCGCCGTGACCGGCGTGGCGCACGGTGGCGACGATGGCTGAGCGCGACGTGCCCGAGGGGCTGATCCCGCATCGTGGTCCGGCGCGCCTGGTGCAGACCATCCTCGACGCCGCGGGGACGGACGTCCTGGTCTGCGGGGGGTGGATCCCGGCGGAGAGCGCCTTTGCCGTGGGTGGCCGCGCTCCCGCCGTCATCGCGCTCGAGCTCGCGGCGCAGGCGGCGGCCGTGCAGCAGGCTCTGGCGGGAAAGGCGGGAGCCGCCGTCGCACCCGGCTACCTCGTCGCCGTCCGCGCGGCCATCGTCCGGGTCGACGACGTCGCCGCGAACGTCCCGCTGGTGGCCACGGTTCGCCGCACGGGGCAGGCCGGCCCCCTGGCCACCTACGACGTCACCGTGACCGGGCCCGGAGGCCGGGAGATCCTCACCGCGACGCTCAGCACGCACGCGGGCGACTGACCGCGGTATCCTCGCGAGTGCTCTTCCAGGCCCGCAACCTGCGCAAGCGCTATCGCCTCGGCGACGTCGTCATCGAGGCGCTGCGCGGCATCGACGTCGAGGTGGGCAAGGGCGAGTTCGTGGTGGTGGCGGGCCCATCCGGCAGCGGCAAGACGAGCCTGCTGAACCTCCTCGGCTGCCTGGACGAGCCGGACGAGGGCCAGGTCTTGTTCGCGGGCGCCGATCTCGCCTCCTTGACCCCGGCGGAGAAGACGCGCCTGCGACGCCGCCAGCTCGGGTTCGTGTTCCAGTCCTTCAACCTCCTGCCCGTGCTCTCCGCGTTCGAGAACGTGGAGTATCCGCTCTGGATCGACGGGATCCCTCGCGCCGACCGCAAGCGGCGGGCGGAGGCGGCGCTGGCGGCGGTGGGGCTCGACGACCGCATGCGGCACCGCCCGGACCAGCTCTGCCGTTGGCCATCCTGGCCGACGAGCCCACCGCGAACCTGGACTCGCGCACCGCGGCCTCGATCGTCGACCTCCTGGCACGGATGAACGTGGAGCGCGGGACCACCTTCGTCTTCGCCACGCACGATCCCGCCATCGTGGCGCGCGCCCCACGCACCATCCGCCTGATCGACGGAATGGTCGGGGAGGCCGTCTGAAGTTCGCGGTCATCGCGCTGCGCAACCTCTCGCGCCACCGGCGGCGCACCCTGCTCTCCCTGCTCGTCATCGCCGCGGGCGCGGTGGCCGTCATCCTGACCGTCGGCTTCATCCGCTTCTCGTTCGACGGGCTGCGCGAGGCCATCATCCACGGTGGGCTCGGGCACCTCGAGCTGATGCCGGCGGCGACGGCGGGTCCCGGCGGCCCCGACCGCTCGGCCCCGCCCGCCCTGGCCGACTGGCCGCGCGTGCGGGAGGCGGCGGAGTCCATGCCGCACGTCCTGGCCGCGGGGGCCGCCGTCTACCTCACGGGCATGGCCTCGAAGGACGATCGCTCGTCGGCATTCGTAGGCGTGGCCCTGGAGCCCGACCGCGAGCGGAAGATGAACCTGGAGGTGAAGATCCGCGGCGGGGCGAACCTTTCCGACTCAGCGCCGCCGGTGGGCGAAGACGAGGTCCTTCTCGGGGTCACGCTCGCCCAGTCGCTGGGCGCGGTGCCGGGCGACGTCGTGACCATCACGGCCATGACCGCGAACGGCACGCTCAATGCGCTCGACGTCCGGGTGGCCGGCCTGGTGACGACGGGGCTGCAGGAGCTGGACGCGCGTCTCCTCAAGACGCACCTGGCCACGGGGGAGAGGCTGCTCGGCACCGATCGCGTCTCCTCGATCGTGATCGGGCTCGACGATACCGCGCGCACGCAGGAGGTCGGCGACGCGCTGGCCCTCCGGCTCCGCTCCGCGTCGTCCGCGCCCCTCGTCCTCACCGACTGGCGCGCGCGGGCGCCGTTCTACGGACAGGTCCGGGCGCTCTACGCGGGCGTCTTCTGGTTCCTGGGCGGGATCGTGTTCGTGCTCGTATGCCTGGCCACTTCGAACACGCTGCTCATGTCGGTCATGGAGAGGGTCCGGGAGTTCGGGACGCTCCTGGCCATCGGGACGGGGCGCGGCCAGGTGGCGCTGATGGTAGTGCTGGAGGCGCTCTGGCTGGGCGTGGTGGGAGCGCTCGTCGGCGACGCGCTGGCCGCCGTGCTCGTGATGGCCATCAACGCCGGCGGTATCGAGATGCCGCCGCCGCCGGGCGCGGCCGCCGGATTCCCCCTGCAGCTCGCCGTCCATCCCGGCGATTTCGTCGCCGTCGTCGGCTTGATGGTGGCGGTGCTGGCCGTGGCGGCCATCTTTCCCACGTTGCGCACCATTCGCCTGCGCATCGTGGACGCGCTGGGCCATGTCTGAGCTATCGCGTCCCGGTCGCCTGGCCGCCTTTGGCGCGATCGCCGTTGCCGTACTGTTTCCCATTCCCGTCTCCGTCTCCGTGCCCGTCTCCGTCTGTTTGGCCGATCAAGCCCTTTCGCCCGAGGACCTCCTCCGCCGAGCCGACGTCGGCGCCCTCGCCCCCGAGTCTTTTCGCAGCCGGATGCGTCTGACCGCGGCCGACAAGCCTCCCCTCGAGGTGGAGGTGTGGCGCAAGGGCGAGTCGCGGACACTCGTCCGGCTCCTCGGCCCGAAGGAGCGCGGGAAATACCTTCTCCGCCTGGGCAGCGTGCTGTGGTTCCTGGCCCCGGGGGCGAAGAAGCCGGTCCGTCTCAGCCCTTCGTACCGCCTGCGCGGCAGCGCGACCCTTGACGATGTGCTCGGCCTCCAGTACGCGCGCGACTACAGGGTGGCTTCCGCGACCGACATCGAGGACGGCCTCGTCGCTCTCGATTTGACGGCGCGCGGGCCGGGCGCGATCTACCCGGCAGTACGCTACGTCGTCCTCCGCTCCACGCTACGACCCGTACGCGCGGAGTATCGGCTTCCCAGCGGCAAGGTGGCGACGATCGTGGAGTTCGCGCAGTGGAGTCCGGGGGGACGGCCCTATGCCAGCCGACTCCTCGTGCGCGACGCGCTGCACGGCGGCGCGACGACCGCGGTGGATGTCCTGGAGGTCGAGGCGCGCCCCGTGCCCGAGGGCTTATTCGACCTCGCGGACCCCGCCGCGCGGCGTCGGCTGCAAGAGTCCGTCCCGGCTGAGAGGTAGACGGACTCGTGAAAGTGTTCCTGAGTGGCCGCCGAGAAAATTCCGGCGGACACTGGTGGTGCGATCCCAATGAGGATTGACGGATGACCAGCGGCGGTCAGAGCGTGGCGCACGAGGACGTTTCGACAGGGAGCGGTCGTGGCAGGCGTCGGCCAATCGACGGGTGGGTAATGAGGCTCCTGTTGTCCCTCGCCATTGTCGGACTCCTGTTCTTCTCTTTCGCACTCGTGGCGCATCTGGTCGACCCACGGTGGCCGCCTGTTGCTTATGGAGGCGTGCGAACGGCTGTACGGATTCTGACGTGGCCCGGGACTTGGATTGGCGCTTTTCTTGTAGTTGCCCGCATCAACCCCTTTCCACCAGGTTGGGGTTACGCGTCAATTTGGATCGAGAGCATCTGCGCGTATACGGTCTTTCTTTTCGCAGCCTTATTGCTGTGGGGGAGGCTCGGCTCTAACGCATCAGCGCGTGATTAGTGCCCGGTGTAGAGCCGCGGAACAATGCGTTGCGGCTGCCGAAGCTTGCGCAAGAGGAAGTTTCGCAGCTGAACGGCAGTGTTCCCCATCAGGAGCGTGTCCCATCTTGGCGGACACGCTCCTTACCAGAGGCGGCGCAAGCAGAACCACTGGTGAGGCGCGCGCCGGATGGCCCACTCGATCTCCCCGGCCAGCCGCTGCACCGCCTCCGCCACGTCGGCATCGCGGTCGCGCGTCCGCGCCACCGTGATCGCGGGGCGCACCACGACGCGATAGGTGTACCGGCCTTCGCGGAAGCTGAAGACAGGCACCAGCGCGGCCCCCGTGGCGCGGGCCAGCGCTTGCGGCCCGACGGGCAGGGGCATCGGGCGTCCGAAGAGCCGGGCGGTATGCGTCCGGCCGTTCACGCGCGGCCGGTCGCCCTGCAGGGCGACCACCTCGCCCCGCCGCAGCGCCTCCGCGAGCGCGATGCCGAGGCGGGGATCGTCGCCCGCGAAATGGGTCGTGACGCCTTCCGTGCTCATGTCGCGCGCGAGCTCTTCGATGAACCGCTGCGCCTCCGGGTCGATCTCCTCTTCGCGCACGACGTGCACCGGGCGCTGGAGGCCGTGCGAGGCGAGGTGCGAGGAGAGCTCCCACTGTCCCAGGTGCGCGGTCACGAAGATCACGCCGCGGGCGGGATCGGTGGGAATGTGCTCGGCGCCGTCGATGTCGACGTGGAAGCGGCCCGGGTGCACCATCTGCTCGTAGCGCGCGCCGTAGCACCAGGAGAAGGCCTCGATCGTCCGGTAGGTCCGGCGCTGCCGCTCCCAGAACCCGCAAGGGCCCAGCACCGCCTCCAGGTTGGCGGCGATCGCGTGCCGGATGTTCCAGAGGGCGATCCAGAAGATCGTGCTGCACAGCGCCACCCAGGCGGGGAAGGTGTGGCGCGAGAGGACCCCCAAGCGGACGGCCCGGTAGGGTAGGCGATACCAGAACACGCCTGTCACGTAGAAGGGTCCGAGCAGGCGACGGATGCGGCCCTGCTCGGGCGCGTGCGGCCGGACTGCACCCCGCGTTTCCGGCGCGTCGTCGGCGCGGGGGCGCGCGGCCGCCGGCATCACGCCGAAGCTCCGGAGTCGACGGCGAAGGCCTGGCCCGTGATGGCGGTGGCGCGGTCGGAGAGGAGCAAGGCCACCATCTGCGCCACGTCGCGGGGCGCCGTACCGGCGGGGAGGCACTCCGTGTCGCGCAGCTTGGTGACCCTCGCCTCGGGCAGCGCCGCCGTCTGCTCCGTGGCCACGAAGCCGGGCACTATCACGTTCACCCGAATGCCCTTGCGGCCGACCTCGCGGGCCAGCGAGCGCGTGAGGCCCATGAGGCCCGCCTTCGAGGCCGCGTAGGCGGACTGGCCCGGCAGTCCCGCCTCCGCGCTGCGCGACGAGATGCTCACGATCGCTCCCCGGCGGCGGTAGACCATGCCGGGCAGAACGGCCCGGCAGCAGCGGAAGGCCCCGCCCAGGTTGACGTCGAGGACCTCGTCCCAGTCGGCGTCCGAGGTCATGGCGAGGATTCCCTCGCGGCGCACGGCCGCGTTGTTGACCAGGCCCGACAGCGGCCCCAGCTCCTTTTCGATCTCGGCCACCAGCGTGGCCGGGCGCGCGCGGTCGCGCAGGTCGAGCGGGAAGGGAAGCGCCGCGGTCTTCTCGGCCAGGCCGCGGGCGGCCGCTTCGTCCGATGCCCAGGTGAAGGCGACCGCCCATCCGTCGGCGGCCAGCGCCTCCACGATGGCGCGGCCGATGCCGCGGCCGCCGCCCGTCACCAGGACCAGGGGCCGATAGTGGCTCGTGGTGCGTCCGTCCGCGAATCCCAGCCGCACCGGAACCGTCACCACCCGGAAGCCGCGGCGGCACGCGCGCACGACGACCGCGCTCTCCGCGTCGAAGCGCGTCTCCGGGAAGCCCGTCGCTTCGACCAGGCGGCGCGTGTAGAGGCGAAAGCCCGTCTGCACGTCCTCGAGCGGCTGGCCCGCGGCCCAGGAGATCGCCCAGGACGAGAGACGATTCGCGACGCGACGGGCCGCGAC
>QHVP01000090.1:0-19805 GCA_003222295.1 Acidobacteriota bacterium
CATCGATCACCCATCCCAGCCGCAGCCCGCGGTGGTCTCCGTGGCGGCTCACCGCGAAGCCGTCGAGACGGTCCTCGCGCCGGGCCTCGATCACGTCGTACTTCCGGTGCGGGCAGCGGGCGTATTTCCAGTCCAGGTACGCCCGGTCCCGGCGCACGCACATGGCGTAGGAGCCTCGCGCCCTCTCCCACAGCGCGTCGTATTCCTCCGTGAAGCCGGCAGCGGGCGCGGTCACGACACCACGCGCGGACCGCGTACGCTCCGGATGGACCACGGCCAGCGCCGCCCGCAGCACGGGCGCGGCCACGGGGCCCATTACCGGACCCAGGCGCCGGCGTGCCACCGCGCGCGGGTCGAGCACCTTCTGGAAGAAGGGCACCGGCCCCACGTCATGGTAGCGGAGCTTCTTGAAAAGGCCGTAGGAGGACGGGGTCAGGCCCAGGCCCAGCGCGACCTCGACATGGTCGCTCCAGGCGGTGAAGAGCTGCGCGCCCAGGCCGCGGCCGCGCGCCGACGCGGTCACGAACACGTCCATTCCCCCTCCTCCCGCGCCACCCAGATCTCGGGCACGCCGTCGGGCCGGGCCGGGTTCTCGAGATACTGCCACTGCCACCGCCGGCGACTCGCTTCCGTCAGCGACGCGCCGAACACCTCCTCGTACATGCGGAAGAGCTGGTCGGCGTCGGCCGTGCCGCGTTGCTCGATGGATAGCAGCGGCCAGTACCCCCCTGGCAAAACGCCAAGGCTACCATGGGAAAGTCTGCCGGACCAAAGAGTTGCCGCGCCGGGACGCACCCCGGCGGAGGATGCTAAGGTCAACGCCGCGTGCCCTCTTCCTGGAGCCGCCCGACCCTCCTGATCGCGGTGGCGTGGGCCGTCGGGATCACGGCTTTCGTGGCCGGACTGGAGCGCTCCGCGCCCTTGTTCGTGAACGTCGGTGCGGGCGATGGGCCGTTTGCGCGTGGCTTTCGCGAGCGCTGGGAGCGCGACGGGCTCAGCGGGAGCGGCGAGACGATGTTCCGCTGGGCGGAGGATGGCTCGCGGCTGGAGCTGCCGGTGTCCGTCCGCGCGGGCCGCCTGGCGGCCCGCATCCGCCTGGCGAGGTTCGCGCCGGCCCCAACGGAAGTCACCGTCGAGGCCGGAGGGCGCCCGGTGGACCGGTGGGTCCAGCCCTCGCTGGGCTGGCGTGTGCGGGTCATCGACCTCGGGGAGGTGCGTGGCCCGCTGAGCCTCACCTTCCGCGCGCACGGTGTCGGCGGCGATACGACCGCGGTGGCGGTCGACTGGGTCGAGGTCCGGGGCGCGGAAACCCTGCGCCCGGCGAGCCGGCTGGGATGGCGGCTCGCTCTCTTCTTCCTCGGCGCGCCCCTTCTCGTCCTGCTGGTCGCGCGCTCGACGTGTCTGGCCGTGGGCCTGGGAGCGTTCGCCGCGCTGGTGGGCGCGATCGCGGTCTGGTGCGATCGCCTCGGCGGCGCGTGGGCCTGCGCGGATGCGGCGGTGCCGGCGCTGCTCACGGTCCTGGTGCTGGCCGGCCTGGATCGGCTCATGGCGCGAGCCTGGCCCGATGCCGTCGCGGGCCGCGCCCGCGCCGTCGCGGTGCCGCTGCTCCTCGCCGTAGCCGCTCTCGTCGCGTTCTTCCATCCCTTCTGCTACTACCCGGACGTCGACACCCACGGGCGGTTCCTGCAGGCGCTCCGCGACAACCCCTCGCTGCTCGTGGATCCCACCCAGCCGTGGCAGCGCCGCGGCGACGTCACGCGCGAGATCGGCGGGCAGAAGGTCCCGATCCCGTACGCGATGGTGTTCCACGCCTCCGCCTGGCCGCTCTCGCCGATCCTCGGCGACACCGGCGCTCTCAAGACGGTGGCGGTGATCTCCGCGGCCGCGGTCGTGCTCCTGGCGCATCCGCTCGCCCGGGCGGCGGCGCTCACGCCGACGTGGGCGGTGCTGGCGCAGATCCTGGCCATGATCCTGCCCGTCCTGGCCTCGCGGCTCTCGCTCGCTCTCTATCCGACCCTCTTCGGCCTGGCCTGGGTGACCCTGCTCCTCGTCCACCTCGCGCGCCGACTCACGCATCTCGACGGGGCGCGCGACGGCGCCGCCGCCCTGACCTTCGTCCTCATCGCGGAGGCCGCCTACACGGGCTCCCTGCTCACCGTGTCTCTTCTCGTGCTCGCCCTCTCGACGGTGCTGGCCGCGCGCGGCGAATGGCGGCGCGCCCTGCGCCTCGGAATCGGATGGGCCATCGCGACGGCCATCCTGATGCTCACCATGTACATCGGGTTCCTGCCCACGCTGTGGGGAGGCGTGCTTCCCTACGTCTTCGAAGGGGGCGAAGCCGCGGCCGCGGCCCCTCGAGGTGCCGTGTGGATGGCGGCGGTCCGCAGGCTCGGCATCTTCTACGATGCCGTCTATCCCGTGCTCGCCCTGCTCGGCCTGATCGCGTCGCGCGGCATGCCGCCCTCCGCCCGCCGCGTGCTGGCCTGTGCGGTGACCGTGGGCGGGGCGATCCTGGTCCTCCGCTACGCGCTGCCCACGGCCCTGCGCGACGCGAAGGACGTCGAGCTGCTCCTCGCGCCCATGGCCGTCCTGAGCGCCGCCGGACTCGCGGTCGCCTGGGCGCAGGGACGCATCGGACGCACCTTGGCCGTTCTCGCGCTCACGGGGGCAGTGATCTGGGCGGCCGCGCGCGACATCGCCCTCTACGCGGATCGGTTCTTCGCGGCCGGGGTGTAGCTACTCGCCCTTGGCCACGCCGATGACGCCGCAGGCCACGCGGCCGCCCGCATTGCCGGTCGGCTGCGTCTTGAGGTCGTCGGGATTCGCGTGGACGACCATGGCGTGGCCGATGACGCCGTCGGAACCGTCCAGCTTCATCGACGAGTCCGTCCATTCGAGGGTGGCCGTGCCGTCGCTCGAAGCCTGGACGTTTCCGAGGTCCCCCGCGTGCCGCGCCGCATCCGTGGGGGCTCCATGCGGGTTGCCCTTGGGATTGAAGTGCCCGCCGGCGGAGGTGGCGTCCGGCGCCGTACAGTCGCCGAACTCGTGCACGTGGAACCCGTGGTTGCCGGCGGCCAGCCCCTTGAGGCTCGCCTTCACGGCCACGCCCCCGGGCACGGCGTTGAACCAGACCGTCCCTTCGACGTTGCTGCCCTGGGTCGGCTTCACGACCGCCACCGCACGCGTGACCTTCTTCGGGCCGGCGGCGGGCGCGGTGGGCGAGGGGGAGGGAGACTGGGCAGAGGCCAGGACGCCGAGACCGAGAAGGGCCGTGGCCAGTACCGACGCGGATGCGAGTTTCATCGTTGCTCTCCTGTGACGGTTGTTTGGTCCACTATACCGCCGCCCGGACCGCGCAAGACGCCGCGGGCGACGAGGGTCAGCGCGAAGGCTCCGAGGAGGGCCGCCTTGACCGCGACGGCAGCGACGAGGCCGGCCGGCGCCAGCCGTGAGAGGGCGTAGGTGGCGGCCGCGGCCAGGATGATCTGCCCCAGTCGGCCGGTCTCGAAGGGGATCGGGTACAGGCGGTGCGAGATGATCCCGCCGAGGGCGGCCATCACGAAGTAGCCGGCCACCGTCGCCCACGCCGCCCCCATCATCCCGAATCCCGGAATCAGCACGAGGTCGAGGGCGATGTTGGTGCCGGCGGCGGCGGCGGTGATCATCGGGTAGTAGCGCGCCCGCTTCTCGATCCCGATCCCGATCGACAGGGGCAGGAACGCACCGTGGAGCAGATACGCGAGCACCACCACCGGGATCACGGGCGCTCCCGTCCAGAACACCGGTCTCGTGAAGGTCAGGGCCATGAGGAGTTCGCGTCCGAAGAGGGCGATGCAGAGGGCCAGCGTGACGAACGCCGCCGCGGCGTAGGTGATCACGCCGGCCAGGATGCGCGGCGCCTCCGGCAACCGGAGACGCGAGAGCACGAACGGCTGCCAGGCCGTCTCGAAAGGGCTCAAGCCGAACTTGACTCCCGCTCCCAGCGCATAGGCCTTGTCATAGATGCCGACGACGGCCAGGGGCTGGAAGCGCACGAGGATGAGGCGGTCGGCGAGGTTCAGGGCCTGGACCATCAGGCCGTGGGGCGCCTTGGGCAGGCCGAAGGCAAGCACCTCCCGCAGGAGCCTTGGGGAGAAGGCGGGCCGCGCGTGGCGCAGGAGCATCGGCAGCAGGCCGAGGGCGAGGGCGGCAGTGGCGAGGACGTCGCTCCAGAGCACCCCGGTCACCCCGAAGCCGGTGACGACGAGGGCGACCTTCAGCGCGGTGTTCAGGAGGTTGCGTCCGACGTTGACGGCGGCGAAGGTGCGCGCCCGTCCCTGGATGCGGAGGAGATTCAAGGGAATGAAGGCGAACGTGCCCGCGTAGATGTCGGCGGCGGCGAGCAGGAGCGGCACCCGCGCGTGCGCGCCCTCCAGGCCGAGTAGCTTCAGGAGCAGCGGTGCGCTCACGGCGACCAGCAGGAACAGCGTCGTGCTGACGGCAGCGGAGAACAGGGCGATCGTTCCGGCCAGGCTCGCCCGCTCCTCGTCGGATTCGAGGTCGTAGTAGATGCGGAAGAACCCCGAGTCGAGACCGAGGCGGAAGACGACCTTCGCCACCGTGCTGAACGTGAACAGGATGACGATCAGGCCGACTTCGGTCGGAGTGAGGATCCAGACGTAGAGCGGCGTGAGGGCCAGGTTGATGACCTGCCCCGCCGCGTCCTGGGAGCCGTAGATGGCGGAGTGCGCGAAGAGCGTCTTGAGGTGCGCGGAAAGGGGAACGCGCGGAGTGGATGCGGTCGCGCTCGTCACGGAGCCGAATGATGACGTGGACTACTCGTGAGGCGGTAGCGAGGGCTCAGGCAGCGAGGAGCGGATTCACTCCGCGACGAGCGGGTGGGGGGGTAGCCCGAAGGGCGTAGGGGGAGCATCCGCCAGGCGTGGCGCTCCCCCCTGAAATTGACGAAGAACCCAAAGCGACGGTCAGACCCGCGCTTTGTCCGACGTAAAGTACGCGATCACGCGGTCCAGGATCTCGTCCAGGTGCACCCCGGGCTCGTAGCCGACGAGGGCGCGGATCTTGCCGAGGTCGGGAACGCGCCGCGGCATGTCCTCGAACCCGGACTCGTAGGCCTTGTCGTAGGGAATGGTCACCACTTCGCTGGCGGACTTCGTGCGCTCCTTGACGCGCTGGGCGAGGGCACGGATGGTGACCTCTTCGCGGTCGTTCCCGATGTTGAACACCTGGCCGACGGCGCCCTCGTGGTCGGCCGGCTTCACGAGCGCGCCCACCACGTCGGTCACGTAGGTGAAGCAGCGGCTCTGCTCGCCGTCCCCGTAGACGGTGATGGGATGGCCGAGCAGGGCCTGCTTCACGAAGTTCGGAACGACCATGCCATAACGGCCGGTCTGGCGTGGTCCCACCGTGTTGAAGAGGCGCGCGATCACGACGGGGAGATGCTTCTCCTTGTGGTAGGCCAGGGCCAGGAACTCGTCGATGGCCTTGCTGCAGGCGTAGCTCCAGCGCCCCTTGCTGGTGGGGCCCATGACGAGGTCGGCCTCCTCGTGGAAGGGCACGTCCTCGCTCTTGCCGTACACCTCGGACGTGGAGGCCACCAGCACCTTCTTCTTCTTCTTGTTGGCGAGCTTGAGCACCATCTCCGTACCGTGCACGTTGGTCTCGATGGTGTTGACCGGGCTCTCCACGATCAGCCGCACCCCGACCGCGGCCGCGAGGTGGAAGACGACGTCCACGCGGTCGATCAGTTCCGCCGCCACCGGCTCGTTGGTCACGCTGTCGATCGCGTAGTGGAAGCGGCGGTCGCTCTTGAGGTGCTCGATGTTCTCGATGGAGCCGGTGGAGAGGTTGTCGAGGACGTAGACGGTGTCGCCGCGCGCGATGAGCGCTTCGGCCAGGTGGCTCCCCAGGAAACCGGCGCCCCCGGTGATGAGGGCCTTCACCGGCGTGCCTCCTCTCCCTCGGGCGTGCGCGGGCGGCGGCGGCGCTCCAGCACGACCTCCGCCGCCCGCCTGGCCCCGAAGCCGTCCACGAGCGCGCGTCCCCGTGCGCTCATGGCCCGCCGCCGCTCGGGATCGGCGAGCAGCGCGCGCACCGCGGAGGCGAGGGCGGTCTCGTCCACCTCCGTGCCGAGGCCCAGGTACTCGACGGTTCCGTGGCCCGCGAAGTCGCGCATGCGACCATCCTCGCGGGCGTTCTGGCCGAGGATGATGCCGGGCGTGCCCAGGGCGGCGATCTCGTAGACGGACATCCCGCCCGAACCCACCATCACGTCCGCTTCCAGCATCAGCTCCGCGATGTGCCCGCCCGCCTCGTTGATGAGGGGGACGCGACGGGGCAGGGCGGCGGAGAGGGCTTCGAACTCGCGCCGGAAGGAGAAAGCGGGGCCGGCCACCGCCACCAGCTCCGTCGCGGGGTCGAGATCCTGGAGCGCCCGCGCCGCCTTGAGGGTCAGCCCCTGCGGATCGCTGCCCCCGAAGCTGAGGAGCACGAGCTTGGGCTGGTCCCGGACTTCCTTGGCCGGCTGCCCACGGAAGTGCTCGCGCAGGATGGCGTAGCGCGGCCCCACGTAGAACCCCTCCGGCGTCTCCCGATCGTCGTTCATCACGGAGACGATCACCTGCGCGTAGTGCTCGGTCGTCTCCAGATCGTCGATGAGGATGGCGGGAGCGAAGTCACGGATGTGATCGAGGTACGTCTCCTCCTTGCGGTCGCCCACCACCCGCACCGCGTAGCCGGCACGGGAGACGGTGACGAGGCCTTCAGTGTGGTCCGCGCTCATCAGGAAGGCGATGTCCGCGCGGCTGAGGCCGCGCAGGGCCTCCGCGATGGCCAGGGAGCGGAACACGTGGCCCATGCCCACCGAGGAGCTGCCGTCCACGCGGAAGAGCACGCGCGGCTGGCGCAGGAGGCGCTCCGCCATCCAGAAGTCTTCGAGGTCGTAGACGGTGAAGCCGGCCCGCTTGTCGAGGACGAGCCAGCCCACCCGCTCGCCGAACCGCGTCGCCCCGTCCACGACGGCGCGCCGCATGACGACCACCGCTCCGTTCTCCTTGTAGACGGGGGCCTGCTCCTCGCGCCGCCCTTCCTTGTCGAAGAGGGGGACGAGCCGGCCATCCTCCTCGCGCCAGTTGAGGGTGCGATCCTCCGTCACCGACACCACGGTGTCGAAGGCGCCTCCGGTCAGCCGATCGATGGCCTCGTCGACGGCGCTGCTTTCCCGGAAAGGCGTCGTGGCCTGCAGGACGACCACGAGATCGATGCGGTCACCGGCCGCCTCCAGCGCGTGCACGGCGTGAGCGACCACGGGCTTGAGCGAAGGCAGGTCGGCCGCCAGCTCCGGCGGGCGGAGGAACGGGACCTCCGCGCCGTGCGCGCGGGCCACCTCGGCCACGTGCGCGTCGTCCGTGCTGACGATGACGCGGTCGACGTACCGGCTGCCGCGGGCCGCGTCGAGGGTGTGGGCGAGGAGCGGGCCGTCTCCCAGCCGTTTGATGTTCAGGTAGGGCACGGGGTCCGTCCCGCCGCGCGCGGGCACGATCGCCACCACCCGCAGCCCCTCCTTCAACGCGGTCTCGTCACCGGGGCCATATTCGGGCGAGCGTACCGGCCCGGCCACCCGGCCGTCAACCCGTGATCGCGGCGAGGCCGCTTGACCGCGGCCCTCGGGGTCGCTAGCGTAGCGCGTCGTCGGTCGCTTGGGCGGGCCTGGGTTCCCCTCTCGAAAGCGTCTCATTATGAACCTCGCCGATTGGCTACAGGGGGACCACGAGCCTTCGGAAAGGCTCAAGGCGGTGGAGACTCTCTGCCGCGCCGTCTCCGACTCGAGCAAGAACCTCGACCTCGATCCTGCGCACATCCAGATGAGCGGCAACGAATGCCGCCCATCGGAGGGCAAGGGGGTGCCCTCGGGCCGCTATCGCGCCCCGGAAATGGCGCAGGGCGGGCCTCCCGTGCCTCAGTCGCAGGTCTTCACCGTGGGCGTCCTCTGCTTCGAGATCCTGTCCGGCCGGTCGTTCGAGTCCAGGGGAGGTCCGCTGCTGCGCGACCTGCGGCCCGACCTCCCGCGCGACCTCAGCGATGCCGTGCAGGCCTGTCTCGAGATGGACGCGGAGTGGCGGCCCAAGGACGTCTCCTATCTGCTCGGCCTCGTGGACGCCCTGGCCGCGAGCGGCTCGAGCGGCGCCAAGCCGGCCGCGCGCGGGGGACGTTCCACGCCCGCCTCTCCCATTCCGACCAATCGGGCGCGGCGAACCGGCCCCGCCCCGCGCTCGGGGCCGCTGCTCGTCTTCGCGCTCGTCGCGCTGGCGGTCAGCGTCGCGACCGCGGTCGTGCGTCTGCGGCAACCGATCGAGCCGCCGGCCTTGCCACCTGCGGCATCCTCCGCGCCCTTGCCCTCGCCGACGGCGCGCGAAGTCATCCCGCAAGCAGCCGTCTCGCCCTCGACGGTCGCTTCGCGTCCGTCCACTGCCGGGCCGGCGCTGCCCGTCGCGGCCAGCCCCGGGCGGGCCGCGCCGTCACCGCTCGCTTCGCCGCCGATCCGGTCCGCGGTGGCCGCGACTCCGCCCGTGCCCGCGGCCGTCCGCGTGCCCTCGCCTGCGGTCACGGCCGCGCCCGCCCTCGTGCCCACCGCGGCCGCGCCTACCTCGGGGCCGGCCGCGTCGGCCCCCGACCTCAGCGAGGCGGCCCGCCCGGTGGAGGCCGCGGGCCCGGCGGCGGTGACCAACGTCTCGCCGCCCTTGCTGCATCGCGGCCTGAACGTGCTCGTGGACTTGCACGGCGTGGGGCTGCGTGGCGACCACCAGGTGGGGCCGACGCTCCTTCAGGTCCTCTTGAAGGTCGACCCGTCCGCGCCCACGGGTGCCTACGTGCTGTCCCTGGTCGACGGGACGGGAGCCGCCACCAACGCACGCCCGTTCGAGGTGGCGAAGTAGGTCGGCTCCAGGCTCGTCACACCATCTCCCAGGTGATGGTTGTGTCCTCAGGTATATCCATGCGGGCGACGCGTCCCACCACGACCTCCATCAAGCGCGGGTCGATGCCGGTCCCCGGCCGCTTGTAGGTCAGCATCGCGCGCGTGATGGAGGTCCCGCGCGGGATCGCCACCTTCGACGTCACGCTGCGCCGCGCGAAGCGGTGGGCCTCCTCCTCGAGGGGCTCGACGCCCTTGACCGCCTTGCCCATCGCCTTCTCGACCGTGCGGATGCCGGCGACCATGGCCTTCATCTCGGGCGGGTCGACGGAGAGGTGATGGTCGGCGGAGCCGCCGAGGGTCTTGTCGATCGTGTAGTGCTTCTCGACGATGCAGGCCCCGAGGGCCACCGCGGCCTGGGGGACGCTGATCCCCAGCGAGTGATCGGAGAGTCCCACCGGCACCTCGGGGAACGCGCGCATGAGGTGCTCCATCATGCGCAGGTTGATGCCCTCCGGCGGGCAGGGGTACTTGAGGGTGCAGTGCAGGATGGCGACCTGCTCGTTGCCCGCCTTGCCGCAGACTTCGAGGGCCTGCTCGACGTCGCTCAAGGTGGCCGTGCCCGTGGAGAGCAGCATGGGCTTGCCCACGCGGGCGGCACGGTCGATGAGTCCGTGACAGGTCAGGTCAGCGGAGGCGATCTTGAAGGCGGGCACGTCGAGGGCGGCCAGGAGGTCCACCGCCTCGTCGTCGAACGGCGTGGAGAACGCGGTCAGCCCGACGTGCCTCGCGTGCCCGAGCAGCGACTTGAAATCGCGGTCGGAGAGCTTGTCGAGCTTGTCGAACGAGTCCCACTGCGTGCCTTGGGGATCGGCGGGCTCGAACCAGTAGCGGGGGGCCACGCGAGTGGCGATCTTGCCCGCGGTATAGCTCTGGAACTTGATGGCGTCGGCCCCGGCCGCCCCCGCCGTCTCCACCAGCTTGTAGCCGAGCTGCACGTCGCAGTTGTGGTTGACCCCCGCCTCCGCGATCACGTAGCAGGGCGCGCCCTTGCCGACGGTACGTCCGTTGATCAGGAAGCGGGACTTCATTTGCCGATGCCCGCGTCCAGGGCGACCGAGCGCAGGTTGGCCGCCTTGTGGCGCAGGTGGGCGTTGATGCGGGCCAGGGCGGGCTCGCGGTCGAGCAGGGCGATGGCCTCGCGCGTCGTCACCCGCCGGCCGGGTGCGGCCAGGCGCGCGAAGATCTCCTGCATCAGCCGCACGTCCTCCGGCTCGTCCACGGTCAGCCGGTACTCCGGCCGGTAGAGTCCCCGGGGCAGCTCCGCGGTCACGATGGCGAACTGCTGTGGATGCTCCTTGATGTAGAGCGTCATGAGCTCCGAGCGGTGGCGGGCGTCCCCACGCTCCCAGCTCCGCTCGAGCGCGGATCTCGAGATGACCTCGGCCAGGATGCCCATGAGCAGCGCATCGCCGGGGACGTACGTGTAGTCTGCGGCCTCCCCGCGATGCCGCGCGACCAGCGACTCGATCGTCTCCACGTCGGTGAGCGGGTTGTCGCCCGTGACGCGCACGACGTGGTCCGCGCCCAGGGCCCGCGCGCAGTCCACGTGCCGCCGCAGGACGTCGTCCTCGTCGCCGCGGAAGACCTGGAACCCGGCCCGCCCGGCCACGTCGGCGAGGGGATCGTTCTCCGCCTTCACGGAGGTGGCCAGCACCACCCCGTCCACGCCGCGGACGGCGGCCATGCGGTCGAGGAGGACCTCGAGCAGGGGCCGGCCGGCCAGCGGGGCGAGGGCCTTGCCCGGACAGCGCGACGAGGCCATGCGCGCGGAGACGACGATCCACAGCGGCGCCATCACTCGAGCATCTCCTCGCGGATGGTCTCGTCGGCCTGGATGGGACGCGTGGCCCGGCGTCCGATGACGCGGTGCGCCTCGCGCGGAGGGTAGCCCGGCTCGAAGCGCACGTCCGTGCGCTTGAAGGCGAGCATCTCCGCGGTCAGCACCTCGCCGCGCGGGATGAGCTGGCCGGCCACGATCGATCGCGCCATCAGCCGGTGGTAGCGCTGGGCGCCGTCGCTGGCCGCGGCCGGGCCATCGCCTTGCGCGCGCTCGGCCTGCCGGAGCAGCTCGACCATCCGGTAGAAGTCTTCGGGGCTCAGGGAGGACTGGTAGTCGTAGCCCTTTTCGCTGCGGTCGAGCGTGAAGTGCTTCTCGACGAGGTCGGCGCCGTAGGACACGGCCAGGGCGGGCGCGAGCAGCGCGAAGGCGCTGCCGCCGTCCGTATGGTCGAGGAACCCGACGGGCACCCGATAGCGTTCCTTCCACGCCGCCAGCTCGCGGAAGCGGATCTCCTCGATGGGAGTCGGGAAGGTCTGGAAGCCGTGCAGCAGGCCGACGGGCACCGCGCCCGCCAGCTCCAGCGCCTCGCGCACGGCGTCCTCGGGCACGCCGCCGGTGGCGAACAGCACGGGCCGCCCGGTGGCGCCCACCGCGCGGATGAACTCCGGGTTCTCCATGTCGGTGGAGTGCACCTTGTAGGCGTCGGTGGATTCGTCCTGGGCCACGCGCAGCGACGGCAAGTCGAACGGCTCCACCAGCACCGTGAGCCCCGACGCCTTCGCCTCGCGCAGGACCTTGCGCCACTCCTTCTCGCTCAGCTCGATCTGGTCGAAGTCCTTCCGCCCCGGATGCCGGCGCACGACCAGGAGGTCGGAACGGAAGAGCTGGAACTTGATGCCGTCCGCGCCCATCTTGAAGGCGGACTCCAGCATCTTGAGCGCCCGGTCCGCTTCCCCGCCGTGGGCGGAGGCCACCTCGGCGAGGACGAAGCAGGGCTGGCCCTCCCCGATGGTGCGGCTGCCCAGCGCGAAAGTCGCGGGCCTCATGGCGTCATCACCCTACCATGGCCTCCCGTTCCGGCCGTGGAGCGGGCCGCGGGCACGCCGGCCGCGCTCCGGACGAGCTCGAGGATGCGCGCGGTGGCCGCTCCGTCCGCCCCGAAGGCGATCTGCGGCCGGTACCGTGCGCGCGCCTCGCGCAGCGCTGCCCGCGTGCCCTCGTCGAACAGGGCCCGGCGCAGCGCGTCCGTGGGATCGGCGCCCACGGGGACGCCGAGGGCGACTCCCGCCTCCACCATCGCGCGCAGGTTGGTGGGCGCGTTGAGGACGATCACCGGGCGTTCGAGGACGAGCGCCTCCACCGCGGCCAGGGACTCGACGGTGACGAGCGCGTCGGAGGCGTGCAGGAGCCGCAGGAGGTCGGCGCCCGCCGGCAGCACCTGTGCGCGCGTCCCCTTCGTCTCCCGCAGCACGCGCGCGTAGTCCTCGGCCCCTTCCGCGGGATGCGGCTTGATGACGGCGCGGACGCCCAGCCCGTCCAGCGCCCGCAGCAGGGCGGGCAGGGCGGTTCCGATCGACTGGTGGGTGCGCCGGATCCCGCGAAAGCGGCTGGCCACCACCACCAGCGGCTCCTCCGCGGCGACGCCCAGGACCGCGCGCGTGGCCGCCGCGTCCCACGTCCGCGCCGACTCCTGGAGCTGGTCGAGCCGCGGGCTGCCCGTCATCACCAGCTCCGCGGCCGGGTAATGTCCCATCTCGACGAGAAGCCGCCGGGCCTCCTCGCCGAATACGGCGGTGCGGTCGGGACGCGGGCAGGCCGCCTCGTCGGCCTCGTGCGTGTACGAGTAGTAGTTGCGATAGACGATCCCGTGCTGGACGGCGACGGTGGGCACGTGCGCGGCGCGGCTGGCGGCGAGGGCGGCCCGGCCCCATCCGCTCGACTCCGCGTACAGGCAGACGACGGCAGGCCGCACGGCGGCGAGCACGGCCGACATCTCCTCGTACGCGCGGATAGCCCACGGCAGCTGAAGGAGCACCGTCGCGGCCAGGTCGGCCTCGCTCAGGTCGGCGAAGCCGACATCCCGGTGCGAGAAGGCCTCGCGTACAGCGGGCCGGCCGGAAAGCTCGGACCAGATCCGACGCGCCAGTGCCGCTCCCTCGCGCGCCTCGCGGGCGACCGGTCCGCGGAAATAGCGGTTCACGTGGACGTAGCCCGCCCCCTCCACCCGGAGGCGGAGCCAGTCGGAGAGGCGATCGCCGAGGCCGCGCCGGCGGAACGCGGCGCGCGGTCCCACCGCCACGACGAACGGGCGGAGTCCGCCGTCTTCGCCCAGGGCGGGGATCAGGCGATCGAAGTAATGCTCGTAGGCGCGCGGGGGGCCGCCCGCCGCGTCGGTGCGCTCCCGCCAGAAGGCGGCGTGCGACAGGAAAAGCGCGACCGCGGAGGAAGGGGGCGCGGGCGGCGCGCCGGAGAGCGCGGCCTTGGCGGCGGTGGCCCGGGCCTTGACCGCGTTCCAGCGCGCGCGCCGCCGCACGTCGGCCACGCTCGGATGCCGGGCGCGCCGCACCGCGCCGCGATGGAAGAGGACCCCGCGCGCCAGGCACGTCCGCGCGACGAGGAGGGCTTCGTCCGCGGGCAGGCCGTGCGCCTCGATCTCGTCCGGCGCCTCGACGTCGAGCAGCCGGTGGACGGTCTCGATCACGCGCACGAAACGCGTGGCCTCCGTCGAATGATGGAGGAAGATCTCGGCGAACCACCACAGGGACACGCCCTTCCACGAATAGAGGTCGCGGAAGCTGCGGCCGTCCAGGAGGGGGCGCCGGCCCCATTCCTTGGTCCAGCGGACGGCGGCGCCGTCCACCTCGTGCGCCGCTTCCGGGCCGAGGACCTGGGACACCGTGCGCAGCGCGGAGTCCGGCCCTCGCCGCGCCCGCTCCGCCGACTCGTCCCAGGCGACGGCGACCAGGTCCGCCGCGCGCCGCGGGGCCGCGTCTCCCGCGTAGAGCCCGAGGATCTTCACGCCGCGCCGGCCTCGCGGGGGGGGAAGCCTCCCGCGCGGAGCAGGGCCGCGGCCGCCGCGTGCACCTGATCCGTCGTGACCAGGCGCAGGCACTCGGGGCCCTCCGGACCCAGGCACTCCGTCGGCGGGCGGCGGATGAGATTGCAGGGCGCGCACCAGAGCTCCGCCTGCGCCACGACGTGGCGGGTGCCCGGCGCGCCCGTCCCGCCCGAGAAATAGCGGCGCGCATCCGAGGGACCGAACACGCTGACCGAGGGCGTACCCACCGCGGCCGCCATGTGCATGGGGCCGGTGTCCGCGGAGAGGAACAGGTCGAGCGCGCCGATGACGGCCAGCGCATCGATCAGGGGAAGCCGGCCGGTCAGGTCGCGGACGGCGCTGCCTAGCCCCCGCGCGACCTGCTCGGCCAGCGGGTGGTCGGCCGCGGTTCCCGTCAGCACGAAGGCGGCGCCGAACTCCCGCTGCAGGCGGGCCGCCACTTCCCGCCAGCGCGCCGGCGCCCACTGCTTGACCGGGCGTCCCCCGCTGGCGTGCAGGCCGACGAGAGGGCGGAGCCCGTCGAGCCCCTGCGCGGCGAGGACCGCGCGCGCGCGCGCGCGATCGTCCGCGGTGAGCAGGTCCACGGGCGCGCCGGCACCGATCGCCTCCGGTCCCGCCGCCACCGCCACCGCGCGCCGGTTCTGATCGATCCAGGAGACGGTCTCGTCGAGCGGCACGACCCTCGTGAGGAGGCGCGCCCCGCCGGTGTTGGCGTAGCCGATGCGCTCGCGCGCGCCCGTCAGCGCCATCAGCCAGGCGGCCCGCACGTCTCCCTGCAGGTCCAGGGCAAGGTCGAGGCGCTCGGCGCGCAGCCCCAGCGCGCGGCGCCACAGGGCGCGCCGCGTCTGTGCCCCTTCGCTCGGACGTCCGACCCAGGGCGCGCTCCACACGAGCACGTCGTCGACGGGCGCCCGCCGCGCGATCTCTTCGCTCCAGCGCCCGACGGCCAGCCGGATCCGCGCTCCCGGATAGGCGCGGCGCAGGTCGGACAGGGCAGGCAGGGACATCAGCAGGTCGCCGATGCGGTCGAGACGCAGGACGAGGACCTCGCGCACGCGGTCGCCGTCGAGCGGCGGCGCCGCGAGCATCGGGGCGCGGCCCAGGACCCGCAGCGGCAGGTCGGCGGCCGCGAGCAGGGCGCGCTCGGCCGGCGATGCGACGCGGGTTCCGGTGCCCTTAACGGGCGTCCAGCGCTGCCGCCTCGGCATAGCATTCCTCGAAACGCCGGGCCGTCCGGTCCCAGCCATGACGCTTCACCGCGCTCGCGCGGGCGGCCGCGCCCAGGCGCGCGCGCAGCGCATCGTCCGCGGCCAGTCGCGTGAGCGCCGCCCGCAGCGCGGCCACGTCTCCCGGCGGCACGAGCAGGCCGCTGACGCCGTCGGCGATGACGTCCGGGATCCCCGCCACCCGCGAGGCCACGATCGCTCGGCCCGCGGCCATCGCCTCCAGCAGCGTGTTGGGCAGGCCGTCCACGTTTCCGGCGCGATCGACGACGGACGGCACCGCCACCACGTCGGCCGCGGCCAGGGCCCGCACGACCGCCGCGCGGTCGAGCGGTCCCACCAGCCGCACCGGCGCCCCCGTCTCCGCGATCCGGCGCGCGAGGCTCTCCTGCAGGTCGCCCGCGCCCGCGATCGCGACCTGCACTCCCGAGAGACCGGCCACCGCTTCCACGAGGGGGCCGAAGCCCTTCTTCTCCACCAGGCGTCCGAGGGCGAGGACCAGCCGGGCGCCCGGTGGCGCGCCGAGCCGCTCGCGGAACTCCGGGTCCGCGGCGGACCTGAACATCGCGCCGTCGACGCCGTACGGCACCGTGCTCGTCTGCGCTGCGGGCGCGCCCAGGGCGACCGCGCGCCGCCGCAGGTCGTCGCTGCAGGCGGTCACGCGCGCCGCCCGCTCCAGGGTGAAGCGCGCGAAGGCGCGCATGGCCGCGGAGCGCTCGGCCAGGAAGATGTCGCTGCCGTGGGCGCTGACCACGAACGGGACGCGATGGGCGGCGACGACGTCCGTGATCATCGCCGCGTTGGGCACGACCCAGTGGGCGTGCACGACGTCGTACCGGTGGCCCCCGAGCAGCGACCCCAGGGCCCGCCGGAGGGCGAGCGCGACCAGCGGGGCCAGGAGGTACATGCCGCGGCGGACGCGCACGTCCGATTCCAGGCTCTGCGCGTAGCCCCAGAGGCTCCACTCCTCGCGCGGAGCGTAGCCGTACTGCAGCACGCGGACGGGCTCGCCGGGCGGCCGGCGGAGGTCGGGATGGTGCGGCAGCAGGACGTCGACGGCGTGTCCCCGCGCCGCGACGGCGTGCGCGATCGACTCGATGAAGGGCGCGGTGACGTCCCCCGGGAACTTGGGGTAGGAGGACGCGACCATCAGCACGTTCATCCGGTCAGGAGGTCTCGGCCCGGGCGTCCTCCCGGCGCCGCGGCACCTTGCCGTAGCGGCGCCGCAGGAGGGCGAAGTTCACGAGGGCCAGGTAGATCTCCTCCGCGGTGAGCTTGGAGGCGGCGCGCCGCCGGTTGCGGAAGTGGATCGGCACCTCGCCCAGGCGGAACCCGTTGAGCCAGGCCTGATAGGCCATCTCGCCGTGGACCACGTAGCCCGTGATCTTGATGCGATCGAAGTCCGCCGCCTCGAGCACCTCGCGGCGGTAGCCCCGGTAGCCGCTGGTCGTGTCGCGCACGGGGATGCCCGCCACCAGGCGGATGTACTTGTTGGCGAGCCAGGAGAGCAGCGGGCGGAGGACGCCCCAGTCCGAGGTGCCGCCCCCCTCGATGTAGCGCGAGCCGATGACCATGTCGCAGGTGGCGAGCTTCTCGAGGAACTTGGGCAGATCCCGCGGATGGTGCGAGAAGTCCGCGTCCATCTCGAAGAGGTAGCGGTAGCGCCGGGGGTCGGCCAGCCCCTGCTTGAACGCGGCGATGACGGCGGCGCCGCGGCCGCCCTTCTCCTGCCGCTCGAGGAGCTCCACGCGCCCGGGATGGCGCGCCGCCGCCTCCCGCACCGCTGCCGCCGTGCCGTCCGGGCTGCCATCGTCGGCCACGCACACGTCGATCGCGGAGGGTGCGGCTGGCGCTCAGGGCGAACCTCCGGCGGCGCGGGAAACGGGAATTGTAAGCTGGATTCGATCGAGCATGACACCGAGGTCCCGCGTGTCGGGATCGTCCGGCCACGCGTTGGCGGGGCGGAAGGTCGGGACGTCGAGCCGCAGCACGGGCGGTCCCGGAGGCAGCGCGTCGGGCAGGCGCAGCGTGTGCTCCGCCCAATCGCGGCCGGCCTCGAACCGCCCGACGGGCGTGACGCCGATCGACAGGGAGATCGGCACGGGCACCGGCGCCGGCCGCCTTCCGGTGGCGGTGGTGACGGTGACGTCGTCGCCGCCGCGCGCACCGGGCAGGTAGACGGACGCGCAGGGGCCCGTCCAGCGGTACGTGCGCGCTCCTCCGCCTTCCTTGTCGTAGAAGCCGGAGACCTGGACGTCGTCGGAGCCGCCGATGTCGATCTCGCGCAGCGGCGGGACCTGCAGCTCCTCGGGCGGCACGACGCGCGAGATCCGGAAGTAGAGCGCGCGCGGCTCCTTTCCCTGCGGCTTCCTCCCGTACGCGCGCTCCCACTCGTAAGTGCCGAAGCCCATGTTCTCCACGTGCTGGAGGAAGAGGCCGCAGAGGTTCGTGCGGTAGGTGTGGACGAAGTAGATGTTGCGATATCGCCCGCGCCACGAGTCGACGAGGTGCTGCAGGCGGACGGGATCGGGATCCCACCGCGCCAGCTCGATCGCGTTGACACCGTATACGGCCCAGAGGGGCAGGGAGAGGAGGTGCACGCTGCGCGGCTGCTCGAAGATCACGACGTCCTGCGGCCCGAACCGTCGCGCGAGGTCGTCCACGAAACGGACGGAGTTCTCCCAGTCGCGATAGGTGGCGAGCGGCAGGGTGTCGCGAAGGAACAGGCCGGCCACGACCGTGGTGAGCAGCGAGGCCGCGACGCGCCCCGTCCGCCCGCGATTCCAGAGAGTGACGAGGGCCACCGCCGCCATCGCGAGCAGGGAAGGCACGATCACGGGCATGAAGCGGCGGAGCGCGAAGTAGTAATCGTTGTAGATGCGGATCTTGTAGAAGAAGAACGCCGAGTAGGTGCCCGCCACCAGCATCGGCAAGAGCCAGCGTTCCTGCCCGCGGCGGACGAGGATCGCGAACCCCGCCACGGCGAGGGCGAGGACGACCCAGGTCACGAACCACCCGAGGCGCACCAGTGATTGTGCGTCGTGCGCGGCCAGGCGCTGGAAGCCCAGGGCGAGCAGCCATCCGCGGTGCGCGAGCGGGGGCGTGGTGTTGCCGTCCCCGCCCGCCCACGCCGAGAGATGCGGCCGCAAGAAGTACGCGTAGAGCGCGAGCACCACCACCCCGGCCACGATCGCGCGCCGGAGCAGGGTGCCGTGCGTGTCCATCCAACGCACGATGCGCGCCTTCACCCGATGCGCGGCCAGGAGGCCGCCCACCAGGGCCACGAAGGCCAGGGCCCACACCCACCCCGGCTGCGCCCAGTACGGTCGGTCCACCACGCTTAGCAGGTACTTGCGCGACCAGAAGGCGGCGTGGAAGACGGCGTGCCCCGTGAGCAGGAGGAAGGGGACGACGAGTACCCGCGCGCGCGCCCAGGGCAGCGCACCGTGCGCGCGGCGGACGAACAAGAAGACGGCCAGGGGCAGGACGACCAGAACGCTGTCGATCCGCACGAGCAGCGTCAGGCCGAGGACGGCGCCGGCGAGGATCCCCATCGCCGCGCGGCCGCGCTCTTCCCACACCGCGAAGGCCCAGAGGGCGAGGAACAGGAGGAACTCCGACATCGGCTCGGAGACGGGATACCGGCCGAACCACACCTGGATGACGTTGATCGCGAGCAGCACGGACGCGAGCAGCGCCACCGGCGTGCTCAGCAGGCGGCGCCAGGCGAAGAAGACGGCGAGCGTGCCAAGCACGCCGAAGACGCAGGGCGCGGCCAGCGCGCCGCGCACGCCCATGGCCTGGAAGAGGTAGGCCCCGAACGCGGGGAAGAGATGGAAGAACTCGGGCACCACCCGCCCCGTGTCCGGCCGCTCCAGGGGCATGCCCATGAACCGGCCCCACGAGTAGTCCACGTTGTCGGGATTGCGATAGAAGAGCGCGACGTCCTCGCGCGGGATCGACAGCACCACGGGATCGACGTAGGCGATCCCGCCCGTGCGGCCGACGAGGGCCATTCCCGCCACGTAGGTGCCGGGATCCCGCCCGCCCATTACGTACTCGCTGGGCCGCGTCTGCAGGCCGAGGGCGAGCCCGAGGACGGCGAGGGCGGGTCCCAACGCGGCCAGACCCGGCCAGCGCGGCAGCGGTCGACCGAGCTCGTGTCCGAAGCGCGCCGCGGCGAGGGCGGCCAGCGCGGCCAGGACGGCGACGGCGGCGGCGCCCCGCACCAGCGAGAACGAGCCTGCTTCCGCGAGGACGAGGGCCACCCACGAGGACGCGGCCACGCTCACCGCAACGGCGGCGAACAGCGTTTCATCGAGGGAGAGCGCTTCCGGATCCGCGCGGCGCAGGATGGCCAGGAAGACGAGGCCGGGAACGAGGAACAGTACGAGCCCGCACAGGAGCGCCGGGCCGGCGGGAACGAGAGGAGTCACGCGGAGTGCGCGGGGAGCGTCACGCGCTCAGCGCAGCCCCGGCGCGACCTCCCGGATCGCGCGGATCACCGCCTCCGCCTGCCCATCGGTCATCTCCGGGAAGAGCGGGATGGAGAGGATCTCTGCCGCCGCGCGCTCCGCGACCGGGAAGTCCCCCTTCTTCCGGCCCAGCTCCGCGAAGGCGGGCTGCAGGTGCAGGGGGATGGGGTAGTGGACCAGGGTGCCGATCTTGCGTTCCTTGAGGGCGGCGGCCAGGGCGTCGCGCCGCGGGTGCCGGATCACGTAGAGATGGTAGACCGCGCGCGCGTAGGGCTGCTCGACGGGGATCTCCACT
>QHVP01000090.1:19873-20342 GCA_003222295.1 Acidobacteriota bacterium
GTTGAGGCCGGCGACCTCGTGGTGGTAGCGGTCGCTCTGGCCGCCGTTGCGGAGCCGCCGCAGCCGCGCCGCCACCTCGGGATCGTCGACGACCACGGCCCCCCCGTCTCCCAGCGCGCCCAGGTTCTTGGTCGGATAGAACGACAGCGCCCCGATGCCGCTGAGCGCGCCCACCGGCCGACCCTTGTACTGCGCCCCGATGGCCTGGCAGGCGTCCTCGACGAGCGGGATCCCGCGCCGGCGGGCCAGCTCGAGCATGGGATCGAGGTCGACGGGATGGCCGTAGAGATGGACGGGCAACAGCGCGCGCGTGTGCGGGGTGAGGGCGCGCTCCACGGTCTCGGGCGAGACGTTGAGGGTCACGGGATCCACGTCGGCGAAGACCGGCCGCGCCCCCGCGCGCACGATGGCCAGGGCGGTGAAGGCGGCGGTGAGCGGAGAGGTGATGACCTCGTCGCCGGCGGCGAGG
>QHVP01000004.1:0-1615 GCA_003222295.1 Acidobacteriota bacterium
AAGGACAGCCCCGCGGACTGACGCACGGCGGGATAGATGCGGACGGGGACGGTGACCAGGCCGAAGGAGATGGTGGCGGTGGCGATGGAGCGGGCGGCCATGTATCGAAGGTAGCACCCGCGCCGCGACCGCGGGCGGGGGCCGATCACATCAGCTTGCCGAGCGGCCCCAGGTCGAGGTTCAGCTCTTCGGGGCGGAGGCCGAAGCGCGCGGCCAGGTCGGTCACCGTCTCCTCGAGGCGCATCAATGCGAGCCCCATGTCTTCGATCTGCTGGGGCTCGAGCGTCCCCGCCTCCATGCGGCGTATGGCCTGGCGCTCCATGAGCTTGCGCAGGAACTCCACCAGGGCCAGGACGAGGCGCACCACCGAGCGTTGCACGTCATCGGGATTGGCGTTCCATCGTGAGGGGCCACCGCCGCCGGCGCGCGCGAGCTCGGCGCGCAGGCTCCTGAGCTCCCCCTTCGTCACGGGGCGGGTGCGCCCTTTCTTCGAGGCCGAGGCCGTGGTCGAGCGCCGGCGTCCCTTCGCAGGCCTCCGGGGGACCGCCTTGCCCTTCAAGGGACCTCGTCGGGGGCGAAGGCGTAGGGCGGCCAGGGCCCGCTGCTCGTGACACGCACACCGGCGGCGCGGGCGGCGGACTCCACGGCCGAGCGGTAACCCTCGAGCGATTCCCTCGCGACCAGGTGGTAGACGGATGCGATGAGCGGCGGGCGGTCGTGCCGCTCCCTCCGTTCACCGCGCACGAGCGGGGCCAGCGCGTCGAGCACGCGTCTCACCTCCGGGAGGGCCCGAGGGTCATCCAGGGATGCGCGTCGCGCATCCAGATAACGGGTGCCGGGGCCTCCGCCGGCCGCCGGCGGCTCCGGGAGGGGCGCGGACCGGGAGGGTGCCCCCGTTTCGAGCCGCGAGAAGCGCAGCGTCATCTGCTCACACCCGCGCACGGTGCGGAGCGCATCGCGGAAAGCGGCGAGACGGGGACGCAGCGCCTCGCAGAGCTGGCCCTCGTCAAGGGCGACGGACCCGAAGCGCGCGGGAAGGAGCGCGGAGCAGGCCGCGGCCAGGCGACGGACGGCGCCGTCGTGCGCGCGCAGAGAAGCGGCGTCGAGCCCCGGCGGCGACGTGACGTCGCCGATCGCGGCCAGGATGTCCGCGCAGGCGACGAGACGCATCCGCTCTCCCGCGAGGCCGGAGGGCAGCGCGCCGGCGGGAGCCTCCGCCAGCACGGCATACAGGTACACGGGACTCACCGCTTCGTCCCGGAGACCCAGATCCGATCGGCCGCGCACAGGAGCGCGGAGAGGCGGAGGTAGACGAGATCGACGCCCGCGATGGACAACATGACGTCGCCGCTCACCACGACGCCCTTGTTGAGGACATGGTCGACCAGCTCGAGGAGCGTCTCGTCCGCTTCCGCGATCAGCGCCTGACGCGACTCGCCGTTCATCGGGCGCTGGCCACGAAGTTGTAGGCCGGCCAGGGTCCGGTCAGCACGACGCGGTATCCCTGCGGGGCCAGGCGCTCCGCCTGCCGGCGTACGCTCTCTCGGAACGCGGCCACGCGGGTGACGGGTACCAGGAAGGCGGCATCGAGCAGCAGGCGCAAGCCGGGCTCGGC
>QHVP01000004.1:1626-9669 GCA_003222295.1 Acidobacteriota bacterium
GATGTCGCGGACCTCCTTGTGCTCTTGACGCTTCCGGGTCAGGAACCCGGCGCCGGCGCGGAGGCCCTCCGTGGCCTGCTGCGCCCGCTCGCGCGCCCGCGCGCGCGCGACGGCTTCGTCCACGCTCACGCGCACGCCCCACTCCTGCCGCCCCTCGATGCGGCGCAGCACGGCCCGCAACCGCGTGCGCGAGCGGCCCAGCTCGGCCGCGGCGCGCGCGTCGCTCGAGAACATCGTGAAGAGCTTCATCGGAATCGCGGGGCCAAGCCGCGAGACGTGCTCGACCACGCGCTCGTGGGCGACCGCGCAGGCGGACACCCATTCGAGGTCCTTCAAGCGCTTCTCGATGGCGGCCGCGCTGTATCGTGGCAGGGGCGCATCCGCGACCGCGATCCAGAGTCCGTCGCCGACGGCGACCCATCGCAGGGCGCCCACCTCCGGCGGCCCGCTAGGGGCGTCGGACACGGCCGGCTCACGGGCGCTGGCCACCACGGCATACAGATAGGTCACACTGCCGGCGGGACGCTTCCGCGGCGCGGGCCGGCGGCTCCGAGGCTTCACGGGCGCCGGGCCGGATCGGCGGTCATGGGAGCAAGAATCATCGGACGCCCGGCGCGTGTCAAGAAGCGACGGGCCAGGGCGCGCACGTGCTTCTCTTCGCGAGCGGCGGCCCGGCGGCAGCGGGCGCACCCGGGCGGGGTGATCGCATTCACGAGCAGCCCGGCCACCGGGATGCCCATCGCACCCAGCTGATCGAGCAGGCGCGCCGTCTCGCGCCGAGGCAGGTCGGCGGGACGCGTGACCGCGACGAAAGCCGTGCGCGCGGGATCGCGGAGGAGCGCCTCCAGGGCCCGGAGCTGCTTCGACATCTCGACGAGCTCCTGGGCCAGCTGGCCCAGGCCGACGACCTGACGGTACTTCAGCAGCACGGAAAGGAGGGCCTGTATCCATTCGCGTGCCGCATCGGGCAGGGCGAGCAGGCGCAAAGCGTGGCCGGTGGGCGCGGTGTCGAGGACCACCGTCGACGGCGCGCCCGGGTTGCCCTGCGGGGTGAGCGCGTCCGTGACCGCCGCCAAGGCGAACAGCTCGTCGATGCCCGGAGGCGCCAGCGCGATGAGGTCCTGCATGACCGCGCGGTCGAAGGCCGGATCCAGGTTCGAGCTGCCCCGCAAGGCATCGAAGAGCTCGTCCACCGCGCCTCGATAGCGCGCGCGCGCGGCGGCCAGGGCGCGGTCCGCGTCCAGCTCGCGCGCGCGCAGGCGGGGCGATGCCCCCGGGACCGCCCGCTCGTCGTCGCCGAGGCGGACGGAGAGGGCATCGCCCAGCGAATGCGCAGGGTCCGCGGAGAGGACCAGCACACGGCCGCCGGGCCCGTCCGCCCGCGCGAGCGCGGCCGTGGCCGCAGCCGTGGTCTTTCCCACGCCCCCCTTTCCCCCGAAGACGAGGAGCCGGCGTGATGGCGGCATCAGGTCGGAGAGCCACCAGGGCTCGGCGGGCGCACGGGGCGAGCGGCGGGTGGCCACCGCCGGCACCCGCTTCCTTGCCGATCCCGCTGGAGGTGCCCGCCGGTCGTCCCGGGCCGGGACCACGCGCATCGGGAGCGGGCGAAACGCGCGCGCCGTCTCGGCCAGGACGCGGGCCTCCGACCGGCGGCGGCCTTCGCACAAGGCGCACGGTCCCGGCGGAGCCGGCGTGTCGCGGTTCACCACGATCTCGCCCACGCTGATGCCCGACCTCTGGAGGCCGGCCAGGCCGTCACGGCTCTCCTCCAGGGAAAGCGCTTCCGGCAGCATCACCCACGAGAACGTCGTCCGCTCGGCGTCCCGGAGGAGGGCGAGGATCCCGGAGGATTCCTGCTCGATCTCCGCGATGAGGGCGTCGGCGGAGTCGGCGCGGTACCGCCCCCCGAGGCTGCGCGAGAGAAAGCGGTGCTTGGCCTGCATGTCGTCCAGCACGGAAGCGATCTGCCGCAAGGTCTCCGGCATCTGCAGCAGGCGCAGGGTGTGGCCGGTGGGCGCGGTGTCGACCACCACGTCGTCCCAGGGCGAGGCACGCGCCAGGCGCGCCAGCTCGAGCAGCCCGATCAGCTCGTCCGTGCCGGGCAGGGAGAGGGAGAGGAAGCGCTCGACGTCTTCGCGATCGAGGTACGTCCCCCGGAGGGCGATGGTGGCCAGGCCGTCGCGCCTCTGGTCGAGCCAGCGCCCCAGGGCCGCGTCCGCATCGAGCTCGGCCGCCCGCAGGGTCCCCCGCCGCACCGGCACCGGCCGGGGCCGCGGGCCCAGGCGGCGCCCCAGCGCGTCCCCGAGTGAATGGGCGGGATCCGTCGAGACGACGAGCACGCGGCGGCCGGACTCGGCCAGGGCCACCGCCAGCGCGGCCGAGCACGTCGTCTTGCCGACCCCGCCCTTGCCCCCGAAGAAGCGATAGAGCGGACGCCGGGGAAGAGAGGCGGGCCGGCCCTCAGCGCCGGCGACGGTGGTCCGCGTCTTCGCCTTCGTGGGCCCCGCCCGCGCTTTCCTCGTGCTCCTCGCCCGCGAACGTGGCTTCGACACCTGCGATCCTCATCTCGCCCGGCGGCGGCGCGGGGACCCGGTTGCGCTCGCGGATGTCGCGGATGCGGGCCAGCAGGCCTCTCTCCGTCCGCGCGAACTCCTCTTCGGTGATCTCCCCGAGCTCCCGCCGCATCTGCGCGGCCAGTAGCTCCTCCCGCAGGACCGTGTCGTCGCTCAGCTCCTTGTCCACCGCCTGCACGACCTTGTCGAGCACGAAGCGCACGCCGCCCACGATGAGTGAGTCAATAAGGATCACCACGGGACGCACCCCCCTGCGGCTTCGCCTACCCCCCTTCCACCGGGGTCGACAAACACGATCGCGCTCACTCTCCCTCTCTCGCGCGTTCCAGCTTGAGGCGGATGTTGACGAAGTTGTAGGGGGGCCAGGGGCCCGTGTACTTGAACGTGAGCGACCCGTGCCGCGCGCCGATCTGCTTCACCTTGGAATCGAAGGCGGATTCCTTCTCGCGCGCCACCAGGAAGGCGGCGTTCATGATCATCTTGTCGCCGATCGGCTTGTTGGCGCGGGAGGCCACCGACACCGGGCGCAGCTCTTCGAAGATGTCCCGCACGTAGCGCTCGGAGCGCGCCTCCAGGGCGGCGTCCATCAACCGGCCGTACTGCATGCGCGCGAAGTAGGTCGAGCCCTTCTGCGAGGAGATCTCCCCCTTGAGGCGCCGCACGTCCTCGTCCTCGTCTTCGATCTCGCGGATCATGACGTCGCGGTCCCAGAGCACCTTGAGGCCGAACTCGAGCTTGTCCTGCATCTTGTTGAGCGCAGCTCCACGATGTCGTCGCGGGTCTTGAACACGGTGCCGAACGACATGGGGATGACGGTGTGGTTGCGCATGACCGTCTCGTTCACGCGCTCGTGGGCCAGCACGTTCTCGCGCGTGGCGTCGAAGACCTCGACCGGGGTGTCGGAGACGACCGCGGCCAGCTCCTTGTAGTTGACGGTGTGCACGTCGGCGGGCTCGGTGCCGATCCCGACGGGTCCGAACTTCAGGGGGACGTCGGAGCGGATGATGCAGTAGACGTACTTGCCGCGGCTCTCCGTCACCGTGGGCCGCGGAGCGTGCACGGCCGGGGCGCGCGCGGTCGCCTCCGCCGACCGCGCCGCCTTGCGCTCCGCCGGCACGGGACGCGTCGCTTTTGCCGTCGAACGGGCGCCACGAGCGGCGGACGCCCTCGCGGCCGTCCCTGCCTTTGGCGCCTGCTTCCCGCGCTGGGTCTTGGCCACCGCCTTCTACCTCCCTCCGCGCGCGCCCGGCCTTGCCGCCAGGACACGGCGAATCTCGGCCTCGAGATCGGCCGGAATGCACGGCTTGGTCACGAACGAGTCGCAGCCGGCGTTGCGCGCGCCCTCCTCGTGACCGGCGAGCGCGTGGCCGGTGAGGGCCACCACCGGGATCTGGCTGGTGAGCGGATCCTTCTTCAGGCGGCGCGTCGCTTCCCACCCGTCGAGCCGCGGCAGCGAGAGGTCCATGACGATGAGGTCCGGACGCAGGGCCGCCGCCTTGGTGAGCGCGTCGAGGCCGTCGACCGCCTCCGCCACGCGGTAGCCGTTGAAGCGAAGGAACTGCGTGTACATCTCGCGGTTGTCCTCGAAATCGTCCACCACGAGGATGAGCGCACCGCGATCGTCCCGGGGCCCTCCACGCGCGGCCTTCTTGTCCGGCATCACCGCCTCCGCAGCCGCACGGGAAGGGTCAGGGTGAACGTGGATCCCTGGCCGACCGCGCTCTGCAACTCGACACGTCCTTCCATCATGCTGGCCAGGCGGCGGCAGATGGCGAGCCCGAGGCCCGCCCCTCCGTACTCGCGCGCCGGCGAGTTGTCGGCCTGGCGGAAATCCTCGAAGACGCGCTCGTGGTCTTCGGTCTTGATTCCGATCCCGGTGTCCCTGACCGCGATCTCGACTTCCTTGACGGCAGGGTCGTTACGCGCGGACACGGTGACGACGCCGCTGGGGGTGAACTTGATCGCATTGGTGACCAGATTCAACACGATCTGCTTCACCTTGGCACGGTCGCTGGAAATCGGGCGCAGCTTCCGGGCCGTCTCCACGCGCACGGAGAGCTTCGAGCGCTGGATGAGCGGCTCCAGCTCCGCCAGCACCTCCTGGACGAGGGCGGGGATGGGAAAGCTGCTCACGTGCAGCGGCATCTTCCCGGCCTCGATGCGCGAGATGTCGAGGATGTCGTTGATGATGGCGAGCAGGTGGCGCGCGTTGCTGTCCACGCGGCTGAGGTTCCTCTCCTGCTGCGCGCCCAGCTCGCCGGAGACGCCCTGCAGGAGAAGGCTCGTGTAGCCGAGGATGGCGTTGAGCGGCGTGCGGAACTCGTGCGACATGTTGGCCAGGAACTGCGACTTGGCCGCGGAGGCCGGCTCCAGCTCGATGCGCTGGCGGCGGAGCAGCTCGTTCTGTCCGACCAGCTCCGAGGTGGCCTGCCTGACGCGCTCCTCGAGGAGGGCGGAGGCCCTCTTGAGCTCCTCGTAGAGCCGCGCCCTCTCGATCTCCTCCGTGCGGTCGTGGAGGACGGTGACGATCGCCGTCACCTCGCCGTGCTCGGAGAAGATCTTCCCCGAGATGGCTTCCACCGGCAGGGGGAGGCCCGTCTCCGGGTCGACGAGGCCGATCTCCCCGCGCCTGCGCTCGCCCTCGGTGGCGAAGAGGAGGTTCGACACGAACGCGGAGAAGTGCGCGTCGTTGGCCTGGACCCGGACCCCGTGCTCGGGGACGAGGCTCCCTCGGACCGAGAAGAGCCGCTCCGCGGGCGCGTTCATCATGACCAGCGCGCCCGCGGGGTCGGTCACGAGGATGGGATCGGCCACGGAGTCGATGATGAGGTCGAGGCCCGCTTCCGCGATACGGAGCCGGCGGTAGTTCTCCTCGATCTCCTCGCTGGCCCGGCGCAGGTCGCTGATGTTGCGCAGGATCGACACCAGCGCGGTGCCCTCGCGCGTGTCGGGGGCCGCGGTGCTGAGCAGCTCGAACAAGAGGTCGGAGCCCTCGACGGGATCGACGAGGAGCAGCTCGCGCCGGCCGCCCTCCTGGATCGCGGTCTGGGCCAGCGCGGAGGAGAAGAGCATGTTGTTGAGGGCGACCGCGCGCCGCCGACCCTCGCTCTCGCCTTCGCCCGCCACGAGCAGCGCCTTGGCGCGCGCGTTGGCGATGAGCACGCGTCCCTCGGGATCCGTGAGCAGGATGGGGTCCGGCACCGCGTCGAGCAACGTACGCTCGCGGCGGATGCGGCGGTCCGCCTCCGTCAGGGAACGGTTCCGCCCGAGACGGACGAGGGGCGAGGCCAGGACGCTCCCCACCCATTCCACGAGCGCGGAGTTCGCTTCGGGCGGGCTCACGACGAGGAGCCCGCCGGGAACGTTCTCGCGGCCCACGCGCGCGTACATGGGCTGGGCCAGGATGGGCACGCGCCCCAGCGGAACGGCGGTCCGGCGGTCGCCCCGTTGTTCGGTGAGAGTGACGGCCTGGCGCCCGAATGCGGCCGCGACCAGCGGGTGGGCGCGGTCCTCCAGGTCCACCGAGAAGTCCGCGGGCATCCCCGGACCGTGGCTGGCGATCAGGGACAGCCTCGTGTGCTCCACGTCCACGGCCAGGCAGGCCCCCGCGCGTGCGCCCGCGTACTCGGCCAGCCACTCCAGGGACCGCCGCGCGCACTCCTCGAGGTCGTCGCAGGTGAGGAGGAACTCGGCCAGGCCCAGGCGCGCCTCTGCCTGCACGACGGCGCTCCGCGCGGGCGCCGTGGCGGCCATGGGCGCGGGCCGGGCCAAGGGGCCTTACCCTCGCCGGCGAGCGGCGGCGGCGCGGGCGCGGCGGGGCTTCTTGGCGCCCTCGCTGGCAGCGAGTTGCCGGCGCAGGGCGGCGTTCTCGGCGAGCACGGTCTCCGAAGCGCGCACGGGTTCCAGTGCGGTCGGCTTCGCGACCGAGCCCACCTGCCCCACCGCCTCCGAATACTTCAGGTAGGTATCGATCGACGCCACCACGATGCGGGCTTCCACCGTGATCAGGTCGATGCCGACCAGCGACACCCGGACCCAGGCGTCGATGACGATGCCTTTGTCGAGCACGCGGTCGAGAACGTCGATGAGGCTGGTTCCGCCTACGGTGCGTTCAACGGGCATCGCTCATGCTCCTGTCAGCGCGGCGTACCGCGCCGGGCACGCCTCAGTCTCGTGGCCGCGGGAGTTGCGCCACCTCCCGACAGCACTTCGATGCGCCGCTCCAGCGCCCGAATGTGGCGCCGGAGCTCCTGGTTTTCCGCGGTAGTTTTTCCGAGCTGGGCTCCCGAGAAATGCGGGTCGGTCCGCCACCAATCCATCCCGATCTCCTGGGCCTTGTCGATCGAGCACACGATGAGGCGGATACGGATGGTGAGGAGCTCGACCTCGGCCAGGGAGACCCGGATGTCGCCGGCGATCAGCAGGCCCTTGTCGAGGACCCGATCCAGGACGTCCACGAGGCCGGTGGAGGTGCGGTGCTGATCGAACGGCATATCCGTTCTCATGCAAGGCTCCCCTGAGCGGCCCGTGCCCGGTCAGGTAACAGGAGTGCGGAGAATACACCAGGACCTCGCGTCCCAAAAGACGTACGCCGGCCACGCTCGATCGTCGCGAAGGGATTGAACCACAACCGGCGGCGCCGGGGAGGCGGCGGGAGCAGAATCCTGGCGCGCGCGCGAGGACTCCTGCTATCGTCCCCCTGCACGGAGGACGGGATGGGACCTGAAGGCCCGCCCGCGCGGGTGGCGGTCGAGTGGATGCCCGGCGACGAGCGTCCGGAGGACCTGGACAAGTGGCAGCGCGTCGTGGACAGCGCCTACGCCGGGGGATACGGCCGGGTCCGCCTCGTCCGCCAGGCCGACGGCAGATGGAAGGTCACGTCCGCCACCACGATGATGCCGAACCCCTCGGCGGAAGGCGAGACCCTGCCCATGAGCAAGGCCATGCGCGAGGCCGTCCGGGCGGCGCTGCGGGCCCGGGGGTTCCCCGTCCCCTGAACCCGGAGCCGGCCCCGCGCGAACGTCCTCAGAAGGCGGCCTCCGCGAAGTCGGGCACGGAATCCTCGGGGGCCTCGGTCGCCTCCGGCGCCGTCACGGGCACCGCCACGCGCGTACGGGCCACCAGGACGTAGATCGACGGCACCACGAACAGCGTGAAGAGGGTGCCGATGATCATGCCGCTCACGAGCATGATGCCGATACTGTTGCGCGCGCCCGCCCCCGGCCCCGTGGCCAGAACGAGCGGGAAGTGGCCCACGACGGTCGCGGCGGTGGTCATCAGGATCGGGCGCAGGCGCGTGCCCGAGGCCTCCACGATCGCACGCAGCTTGTCGAGCCCCGTCTCCTGGAGGTGGTTCGCGAACTCCACGATGAGGATCCCGTTCTTGGCCACGAGACCCACCAGGGTGATGAGGCCGACCTGGCTGTAGATGTTCAGCGTGGTCAGGCCGAGGAACGAGAAGAGCAGCGCG
>QHVP01000574.1 GCA_003222295.1 Acidobacteriota bacterium
ACGGACCAGGCGGACGTCGCCGACGTCCTCAAGAACGCCGACGGCTCGGTCCAGGTGACGCTCACCGCGGCCGATGACCAGGGCCAGGCCAAGCCTCCCTACTTCCAACGGGTCTTCCGGCCCAGCGAGACACGCGAGATCCGCATCTACCTTCAGGGTGGCAACGATCGCGCCGTCTCCCATCCCCGCGTCGAATCGCCCATCGAGGTGCGCGTCATCGGGGACAGCGGCGACGACGTCGCCGACGACTCCGCGGGTGGGGGCACGCATTTCTACGATGCGGAGGGGCACAACCAGGACATCCCCGGACCGCGGTCCGTCTTCAGCGACGAGCCGTACGTGCCGGTTGTGGACTACCTGGGCGATCCGCTCCTGGATTGGGGCGGCAGCACCGGCCCCGTCTTCTGGCTCGACTACCCTCCCGACACCGGCGTGATCGTCGGTCTCAAGCTCCAGCACACCGCCTACGGCTTCCGGAAGATTCCCTACCGCTATCAGCACTCGATCGGCGCCGCCTACTCGACCGCGCTGCATGCCTGGAAAGCGGAATACGACGGGGACTTCCGGCGCACGAACTCGCGCAAGGCGACGGAAGTCCTGCTACGGGCCTCCGACGTCGAGCTCGTCCGATTCTTCGGGTTCGGGAACCAGACGGTCGCGACCCGCCCCGACGCGTTCTACCGCTCGGGGCAGCGGCAGTACCTGTTCCAGCCGCGGTTTCGCTTCGGCCTGGAGCATCTCGACGTGCGGGTGGGCCCCACAGCGAAGTTCAGCCACACCATGCTTCAAGCCGATCACTTCCTGGCCGTCGCGCGTCCCTACGGCGTCGCCGATTTCGGCCAGGCGGGGTTGGGCTCCAGCCTGCGCTGGGACACGCGGAACCACGCCCTGGCGGCCACGCGCGGCGCGATGCTCTACGCGGAGGGCAACTACTACCCGGCCGTCTGGAGCACGAAACGCGGGTTCGGCGAGGTGCACGGGGCCACGTCGGCCTTCCTGTCGCCGCCGCTGCCACTCCAGCCCACCCTCGCGCTGCACGCCGCGGGCAAGAGGGTGTGGGGGCTGTATCCCGTGCACGAGGCCGCCTTCGTCGGCGGGCCGGACAGCGTGCGCGGGCTGCCCGTCCAGCGCTACGCGGGAGATGCGGCGGTGTGGGGCAATGCGGAGTTGCGCCTGCGCCTTTTCGGGTTCAACCTGCTCGTGCCGCAAGACGTCGGGGTCTTCGGCCTGTACGATGCCGGCCGCGTATGGTTGAAGGGCGAGGACTCACGGCGCTGGCATACGGGCGTGGGAGGCGGCGCGTGGATCTCCTTCCTCCGGCGCGAGAACACCATCAGCGTGGCCGCGGCACGCAGCCAGGGCCAGACACGGGTGTACGGAAGCCTGGGCTTCGCGTTCTAGAGGACAGAAATGACACAAGGTAACGGCGGAAACGGCCATGGCGATGCCTCGCCCGGCCCCGTCGCCGACAACGTGCGCGCCCGCCGGTTCGAGCTGGTGGACGCGCGCGGCGAGGTCCGCGCGGTGCTGGGAACGCAGGCGGACAACGGCGCCCCCGGATTCCTCGTGTCCGACCGCGCCGGCCGCCCGCGCGTCGCGTTGCACGTCTCTCCCGACGACGCGCCCGCGTTCGACCTCCTGGACGCCACCGGCGCCCCCCGCGTACACGTGGCCCTGGGCGAAGACGGCGCGCCCGTGCTCACGCTCTTCGGGGCCACCGAGAAGCCGGCGCAGGCCCTGCTCACCGTCAGCAACGAAGGCGCCGCCCATCTCCGGCTGGCCCAGGCCGACGGTCACACGCGCCTTTTCTGCTCGCTCCAGCCGGACGGCACGCCGTACCTTTCGTTGATGGACGGCCAAGGCCGGCCCAAGCTCTCGTGCGCGCTGCCCGGCGGCAATCCCGCCCTCTTGATGCTCGACACGGAGGGACGTCCCCGCGCGGTCATGAGCGTCACCCGGGAGGACGGGCCGCAGTTCGCGGTCCTCTCCGACGACGGAAGCCTGGAATGGACCTCCGCGCGTCCTGCCGCCCACGCCCGCCCGACCGAATCCTGACGCTGCTCAGCGGCCACCACCAAGGTGTGTGGCTGTACAATCGCCGCCCACTCGCGTCACCTTGGTTCACGGAGGGTGCATGGTCACACGGCGTACGGCGTTCCTCGTTCTCATTGGCTTCGGCCTCCTCGCCGCCGGCGTGCGGGCCGACCAGGGGCTGATCGGGTTCTCGGACGAGCGCGCCCGTGCCCAGCGCGCGCTGGAGCAGCGCTTCGACCCCCTGCTCAAGGCGGACGACCTGCGGGAATGGATGCGCCGGCTCTCCGCCCGGCCGCACCACCTGGGCTCTCCGTACGGCAAGGAGAACGCGGACCTGCTGGCCTCGCTCTTCCGCTCGTGGGGCTACGACACGCGCATCGAGGAGTTCCGCGTCCTGTTTCCCACCCCGAAGACGCGGGTCCTCGAGATGCTCGAGCCCACGCGGTTCACGGCCTCGCTCGCGGAGCCGCCCCTGAAGGAGGACGCGACCTCCGGCCAGACCTCCGAGCAGCTCCCCATCTACAACGCCTACTCGATCGACGGCGACGTGACCGCGC
>QHVP01000575.1 GCA_003222295.1 Acidobacteriota bacterium
GGCGTCTTTCCTGCTCGGCCTTCACTACGGGGTCTGGAACGTCGCCGTGCACGGCAAGATCCCGATGGGCTCTGCGCTGCTGATCCAGCTCGCGGTCGTGGTGTTCCTGTTCGGGCTCATCTCGGAGCAGATCGCCGCCGGTAACGATCGGGCGTGAGACTCCGTCGCGCGCGCCGTGACGCGTTGCTGCTGCTCCTGCTCGCCGCGATGCCGGCAGTGGCCTACGTGCCGGCCTGGATGGCGCATAGGCTCCTCGGTCCCGGGGACGGCGCCGCCCTGCATTTCCCGCTGCGCGCCCTCGTCTGGGAGAGTTACGGTCGCGGGGAGCTGCCCGAATGGAATCCCACGATCTTCCTGGGGACGCCGCTCCTCGCCGCCTATCGCCCGGGCGCGCTGTATCCCCTCATGCCCGCCCTGGCCTTCCTGCCTCCGTTCGCGGCCTTCCAGGTGCTGGTCCTGGCCGAGCGTGTGGGCGCGTTCGTTGGTGGACTCTGCTTCGCGCTCGGGCCATATCTGGTCGCCCACCTCTCTGACACCGCGACCCTGGTGGCCGCGCCGCTGCTGCCCCTCGTGCTCCTGGCCGCGGAGGACCACATGCGGCTGGGGACGCCGGCGCGGGCGGCCGGTCTCGCCGTGAGCCTGGCCCTCCTCCTCCTGGCCGGCTCGCCGGAGGCGGCGCGCGCGGGAGCGGCCCTGGTGGCGGGACGCCTGGTGGTGGGTCACGTCCTCCGGCCGGGCCCGCGCGGCCCCAGCGTGCGTGCCAGCCTGCTCGCCCTCCTGGCCGCGGGCCTGCTCGCCGCGCCCCAGCTCGTGCTCACGCTGGTGCTGGCGCGGGACGCCGGGCGCTCGGTGACGGGACTGGCCAACCGCGATCGTCCGCTGCCCGGGCTCTTCGGCCTCGTGCTGCGCTACGCCTCGCACACGCCCGCGGCATCGCTGGCCCTGGCCGCGCTGCCCCTCGCCCTGACCCAGACTCCCATCCGCGTCCTCGGCCTCGCCCTCGCCCTCTGCCTCGCCTTGCAATGGGGGCGCGGCCCGCTGTCCGCGCCGGGCGCCCCGGGCCTCGTCTTCGAGCTGACGCTGTGCGTGCTGGCGGGTCTCTCGCTCTCCGCGCAATGGCGGTCGCGCCGCCGGCCCGAGGGAGCGCGGCTGCGCGCCTACTTCCTGATCGCGGCGCTCGCCTCGGCGGCGGTCCTGTCGGTGGCGGCGGCCGCGGTGGGACCACTGCCGGAGTCGCTCGCGGGCGCGGTCGGCGTCCTGGCCTTGAGCCTGATCCTGTACTTCTCGCTGGCCACGTCACCACATGCGGTGCGCGCGGGCTTGTGGCTCCTGCCCTTGACCGTCTCCTTCCTGCTGCAGCCGGGGGGCCGCCGTCCCTGGGACCTCTACCCGACCGGGGCCGATCTCTACGAGGGCAGCGCCACCCGGCGCGCGCTGTGGAATGCGATGGGCGCGGGCGTGCGCGAGCGCATGCTCGCCCTCGTCCGCGACTGGCCGCGCGACCAGGAGCGCGACCTCGCCTACGCGAACTGGGCGGGCCTCGAGGGCGGCCGCTCCGCCAACGGATACGACCCCATGGTCCCGGCGCGCACGCGCGTCGCCCTGGGCGGAATGGGCATCGGCGGTACCGTTCCGAACGCGTTCTTCCGCTCCGAGCCGGCCCGCCTGGAAATGCTCGGCGTGCGATGGGTCCAGGTGCCGGCCGGCTCGCTGACCGCGCCTCGCATCGGTTTCGCCGGCGATCCGGTGGACCTGCGCCTGGATCCGGGACGGCCGCGGTTCTTCCCTCTCCCCATCACGCCCGCCACCGAGGTCCAGGTCGTGTCACTGCTCTCCGACGCCGTCGGGGTCGCGCAGGGACAAGAGGTCGCCCGCGTGGAGGCGCGGCTGGCCACCGGACGCAGCTTCGCGCTCAGCCTGCGCGCGGGCGTGGACACCGCGGAGTGGTCGTGGGAGCGGCCCGACGTGCGGCCGCGGGTGGCGCACCAGCTCGCGCCCGTGTTCGGGACGTGGACGGATCCCGGAGCGGGCTTCGCCGCGCATCGCTACCTCGGGCGGCTGCGGCTGCCTGGCCGCTATCTGGTGGATGGCGTGAGCCTGGAAGCGCGTCCCGAGGCTGGCCGGCTCCTGCTCGCGCGGCTGGGCGTGTTCGACGCGCTGACGGGCGCGGTCACGCCGGTCTCCCTGCCCGCGGCGTTCGTGAGCGACGGCGGGGTCCTGGCCGAGCGCGCGGTGACTCCTCTCGTCCGTCTCTTCGAGGTCGCGCGCGGCGCGCGCGCCTGGGTGGCGGAGCGGCCGCGCGTCCTCGCCGACGACGAGGCTGTCGTGCGCGCCCTGGGCATGCCGGGGGCATTCGGAGTCGACCCCCGCCGCGATGCCTTCGTGACCGCCGAGGACGCGCGCGCGCTGACGACGGACACGGGGGGCCGCGCCGGCCGGGCGGAGGTCCTCCTGCGCGCCGACCCCCGTCGCCTCGACATCCGCGCGGAGGGGCCGGGCCTCCTGATCGTGACCGAAGCGTGGGATCGGGGCTGGTCCGCCGCCGTCGACGATACGCGCGCCTCCATCGTGCGCGTGAACCACGCGGCCGCCCTGACCGCGCTCGTTCTCGGCGTCTCGGTGGCGCGCGGCGCGGGGGCCAAACGAGGTTGACCCTCCGCGCGGGCGCGTGCTACGGTCCGAGATTCCCTATGGCCCCGAGCCTCTCCATCTTCTTCCCCGCCTACAACGACGCCGGCACCATCGCCAGCCTGGCCCTGATCGCGCACATGACGGCGCGCCAGCTCACCGACGACTACGAGGTCATCGTCATCGACGACGGGAGCCCGGACCATACCGGCGAGCTGCTCGACGAGATGGCGCGGCACTTTCCCTGGCTGAAGGTCGTGCACCACGGGACCAACCGCGGCTACGGGGGGGCGCTGCGCACCGGATTCCAGACCGCGTCCAAGGACCTCGTCTTCTATACCGACGGCGACGCGCAGTACGACCCTCGCGAGATGACGCGGCTCTTCGAGGCTCTCTCGAACGAGGTCGACTTCGTCAACGGCTACAAAATGTGGCGCTCCGACCCCTTGCACCGGAAGATCATCGGGAAGGCGTACCACTGGTTCGTGCGCACCATGTTCCGCCTGCACCTGCGCGACGTCGACTGCGACTTCCGGCTGATGCGCCGCCGCGTGTTCGAGAAGGTCGTGCTCACGCGCTCGTCGGGCGTCATCTGCGTCGAGCTGATGAAGAAAGTCCAGGACCACGGGTTCCGCATCGGCCAGGTGCCCGTGCACCATTTCCACCGCACCTACGGGAAGAGCCAGTTCTTCAACTTTCCCCGCGTGGCGCGCACCCTGGTCGACCTGACGCGGCTGTGGTGGGAGCTGGTCGTGCGCAGGGAGCACCTGCGGTCCCCCGCCCCCGTCGTGCCCACGGGCGCGCCCAAGACGCGGGCGCACGGGGAGTGAGCGCTGCCGACTACCGCGACTTCTATCGCGGGCGGCGGGTCCTGGTCACGGGCGCGCTCGGGTTCATAGGCTCCAACCTCTCGCGGGCCCTGGCCGACCTCGGCGCCCAGGTGCTGGCCGTGGACAGCCTGCTGCCCGACTATGGGGGCAACCTCTTCAACCTCGCCGGCTACGAGGACAAGGTCCGCATCAACATCGCGGACGTCCGCGGCCACGCCATGGAATACCTGGTGCGCGGCCAGGACATCCTCTTCAACCTCGCCGGCCAGGTCAGCCACATCGACTCGATGGTCGACCCCTTCACCGATCTCGAGATCAACTGCCGCAGCCAGCTCTGGATCCTGGAGGCGGTGCGCAAGAGCAACCCCGGAGTGAAGATCGTCTACGCGGGGACCCGGCAGGTCTACGGCAAGCCCATGCGCCTGCCCGTGGACGAGACGCACCTGCTCAACCCCACCGACGTGAACGGCATCAACAAGATCTCCGGCGAGTTCTACCACCTCGTGTACCACTCCGTTTACGGTATCCGCGCCTGCTCCCTGCGCCTGACCAACACCTACGGCCCGCGCCAGCTCATCAAGCACAACCGCCAGGGGTTCATCGGCTGGTTCATCCGCCAGGTCCGCCAGGCCGTGCGCGGCGAGGAGATCCAGCTCTTCGGCGATGGGCAGCAGAAGCGCGACTTCGACTACGTGGACGACGTGGTGGACGCGCTGCTCCGCGCGGGCGCGATGGAGGCCGCGGACGGGGAGGTGTTCAACCTCGGCGGCGAAGCCCCCGTCGCCCTCATCGACCTCGCGAAGATGCTGGTGGAGATCGCCGGGCGGGGTGGCTCCTACCGCCTCGTCCCCTTCCCCCCCGAGCGCAAGAAGATCGACATCGGCGATTTCTATGCGGACACCACCAAGATCCGCGCCGCGCTCGGCTGGCGGCCCCAGGTGCCGCTCCGGGACGGGCTGGCCCGCACCATCGATTACTACCGCGAGCACGCCGAGCATTATCTTTGAGCGTGGTGTCCCGCTCATGACGGCCGTCCCCTTCGGCGACCTCAAGGCCCACGTGGCCGCGCTGCGGCCGGAGATCGACGCCGCGGTGGCCCGTGTCCTCGACTC
>QHVP01000576.1 GCA_003222295.1 Acidobacteriota bacterium
ACGAAACAAGCGCGAGGTGATTCCCCTCATCTGTCCTCCCGGCGCATGAGCAAGGTCCGCCCGGCGAAGCACTAGGACGCCTCGGTGACGTAACGCCGTCAGACGCGATGACCTCGGTGGGCGAGGCGACCGCGGTGCCCCGGAGCAAGTCCACGGGGCCCGCGCGCGCGAACTGCGGCGATCGACCAGCGCCGACGGACGACGAGACCCCGCTACTTCTTCGGGACCGACATCACCGTGAGCTCGTTGCGCACGATGAACCCGTCCGCCTTGTCGCGGGCGATGCGTTCCGCGGTCGCCTTCTGGGCGGCGGTGGGGACGGTGCCCCGGAGGTAGAGGATCTTCGCCTTCTTGTCCGTGTCGATGTCGATGTGGCTCGCGTCCACGGTCTTGTCCGCGAGCAGGGCGGCCTTCACGTCGAGGTGCTGCTTGGCCGCATCGAGCGCCTCGCCGGTCTTCTCCGCGCCTTCCTTCACCTTCTCGCCCACTTCCTTGGCCACCGGCTTGGCCTCGCGCTTGACGTCCTTGGCCGCGGGCTTGACCTTCTGCTTCACGTCGTGGGCGGCGTCCTTGACCGCCTCTCCGGTCTTCTCGGCGCCTTCCTTGATCTTCTCGCCCGCCTTCTCGGCCCCGGCGCGCGTCTTGTCCACGACGTCCCCGCTGGAGGGGCTGGGCGAGGCGTACTGCGTCTCGGCGTGGGCGCCGCCCTGGGTCGCGCGCGCACTCCCCGTGCAGGCCAGCAGGGCGACGGAGGCGCCGGCGACCACGAAGCCGGCGGCGAGCAGGTAACGCTGAGTCATGAGGGGCTCTCCTTCTTCATTGGTGGCGTTTCCAGGGGTCGATTTCCATGATTCTGACTTATATGATCGCATACTCCGACCTGTGCCGGAAGAATGTCAGCGAAGTGCGTGGCGGGGGAGGCGGGCTACTTGATGGCGCGGAGGACCCGGCGGGCGTCGAAACCGATCGCATAGGGACAAAGGATCGTCGTCCGCCGCGGCTCGCCGGTGGCCGTCATCGTGTAGGCGGTGAGGCGGAAGTAGTGGTCGTCCGTCGTGCCCGAGAGCGAGCCGTCGTCGTTGTAGCTCCAGGCGACCTCGCGGAGACGGTCGTTGATGCTCACGATGACATAGACGTTCTCCTTGGTCATGCCCTCGAGGTCGGTGTCGCTCGGGCGGCTGGCCGCCCGGCTGTAGCCCCACATCGTGTGCGAGTGGAAGTCGCCGATGACGGAAAGCTGGGGAATATTGCGGAGAAAACGCTCGATCCGGCGATGGGCACGGGGGTTGCTCACGACCCCGCGATGCTTGCGCCCGGCGCTCTGGAAGGGAAGGGCGTGCTCGACGATGTACATCTCGTCCGGGCCGCGGCGGTCCCGATAGCCGATCAGGAGGCCGAAGCACTCCCGCTTGTAGACCTCCACCGCGGAGATCAGCAGGCCCCAGAAGGCGTTCTGTGAAATGTAGGCGATCATCGCGGTGGCCCGGGGTGAGGGGGACGCCTGAACGTCATCCCGATTCTAGGTACCCGTTTCGTCCGCTGTCAAACGCCAGGAAATGTTTGACTTAAACCATTGGGCCAGAGTACTTTGACGTCATGAATGGCCTGGCCGGCCGGTGGCGCAGGGCGTCGCGGATTGCCCTTATCCTCATGATCTCCATGGCCGTGCCGGGATTGGCCCGCGCCGGTGACATCACGGCTTTCGTCGCCCTTCCCGCACCCACCGACACCTGGGCCCGCGGCTACGGCGCAACCCTCTCCTCGACGTGGTTCCAGGCGGTGAACCTCGAGGCGGAGGCGGCGCGCCTTCCCGGCGACCGGACGGACGCCGCCATGACCAGCTTCACCGCCGCCGCGCTTCTCGCCCCCCCCATCGGGGTCCTGACCCCCTACGGCGGGGTCGGCGTCGGGCTCTTCCGCCAGACCCTCGGCACCGATACCGATACCGGCACCTTGAAGGCGTTCATCCTCGGGGCCAAGGTGAAGCTCGGCCTCGTCGTCATCAAGGGCGAGTATCGCCGGATCACCCTTTCCGGAACGCCGCTCCTCAACATGACGGCGCGGATCTCCGCGGGCGCCGGCATCTCTTTCTGAGGGCGCGCTCCCGCGCGGCCGGTGTCCCCGAACCGGCATGCTAAACTCTCGCCACCGTGGTCTTCTTCAACTACACCACGATGCAGATGACGGCCAAGATCGTCTATTACGGTCCTGGTCTCTGTGGGAAGACGACGAACCTCCAGGCCATCCACAACCGGACGGCGCCGCAGTCCCGCGGCGAGATGGTCAGCCTCGAGACGGAGACGGACCGGACGCTCTTCTTCGACCTCCTGCCCCTCGAGGTCGGAGTCATCGGGGGGATGAAGGTCCGCCTCCAGCTCTACACCGTGCCCGGCCAGGTCTTCTACAACGCCACGCGCAAGCTCGTCCTCAAGGGCGTGGACGGCGTCGTCTTCGTGGCGGACAGCCAGAAGGTCGCCCTCGACGCGAACATGGAATCGCTGGCGAACCTCAGGACGAACCTGGCCGAGCTCGGGCTGACCACCGACAAGGTCCCGGTCGTCTTCCAGTACAACAAGCGCGACATCCGCAACATCCTGCCCGTCGACACGCTGCAGAAAGAGCTGAATCCGGACGGCGCGCGCCACTTCGAGGCGGCCGCGCTGCACGGCGTGGGCGTCTTCGAGACGTTGAAGGCGATCTCGAGGGTCGCCATCTCTTCGGTGCGCAAGAAGCTCTCGGGGGACGAGAGCCACCCGCCTGCGTCGCCGGGCGCCATCCTGCCCACGCTGGAGTCGCTGGGGCCTCCCGCGGCGACCCTGGGCGGACCGTCCGCCGCCAGCTCCATCGAGTCCCTCGTCTCCGGTCCGGACGAGGCCGGCGGCGTCGAGTTCGCCCAGGAGGACAAGGCCAAGCACGTCGTCCCCGTCAAGACGAAGGGCGAGGTGGACATCCAGCGCGAGCTCGAGAAGCTGCGCGCCATGACCGCGCCCGCGCGGCGGGCCCCCGCTCCGGCCGCTCCCGCCGGCGGGCGCGAGATCGACCGGCGCTTGAACGACATCCTCGGGTCCGATCAGGCCTCGCGGCAGCAAGTCAAGCGCAAGGCTGCGGTCGAGGTGCCGGGGCAGTTGCTCAAGGGGCACCACTCCCTCAAGGTCCTGCTGTCCTTCACGACCGACGACGGCGAAGAAGTCGTCCACGAGGCCACCACGATCGGCCTGCGGGGCAACAAGCGGCTGGAGTGGCTCGCGCTCCAGCTCGAGCTCGACGTGAAGGGGAAAGGCTAGGAGCGTGCCTCGGTGACGGGGCACGCTCCTGATAGCGAAACGACTACCTCTTCGGCGAGGGCGAGGCCTTGGCCGCCGGTGAAGCGAGCTTCGCGGCCGGAGATGCCGTCTTGGCCCCCGGGGAGGCCGTCTGGGCCGCGGGTGACGACTTCGTGCCCGGCTTCGCCCCCGGCACCGGCGCGGGGCTCGCCGTCCCCATCGGCGGCAGGGATACCGGCGTCGCGTCCACGACGTTGGGCACGTTGCCGAGCTTGTCCGCCTCGCCGACGTAGAGGTGGTAGACCATGAGGCCCAGCTCGCGATCGTCGGTGGCGTTGATTCCCTTGGCCTTGGGGACGAAGGACTGGTTCATCGAGAGGCGAAGGTCCACCCACTCCTGGTCGCCGAGGTCGGCGGCCTTGACGCGGATCTTCTTCAGGAAGACCTCGGAGTTCTCGATGGGCACCACCAGGCCCGACTTGCCCCCGATGGCCACCGTGAGCACGGGCGGCTGGTCGAAGGCCTTGGAGTTCGTGTCCGCTTCCAGGTAGACGATGATGTCCTTCTTCGGGTTCTTGAACGAGACGAGGGCGTCCTTCTTCGTCCAGGTGCGCTCCAGGCTCGGGTTCTGGGCGGAAGACTCGGGGTTGTGCCACCCCTCCTTCTAGACGAGGAAGATGTTCTCGGTCTGCGGCAGCAGCTCCATCTTGGCCACGGAGTACTCGTGCAGGCCCGCGTCCTCGCCCTTGAGGGCGGCGCGCTCGCCGCGGCCGACCGGCTGCAGGCCGACGCGCACGTCCACGTCTCCGACGTACGGATAGATCGGGATGAACTTCGTGCGCGTATAGGTATAGCTCTTCCCCGGCTCCCATGCGGTGACGGGGGGGACCGGCACGTGGTCGTCGTCGAAGAGAAGGACCTTGTGGGAGTCCAGGAAATGGACGAACGCGCGATGGTCCTGGGCGAGCTTCTTCGCGCTCGGCCCATTCTGCCAGGTGTAGGTCACCTCGATCGCGCTGCCCAGCGGCGCGCGCGCCCGGTTGACCTCGAACTTGGGGGCGATGTCGTTGACTTCCGCGGGCTTCCGCCGGTTGCAGCCCGGGAGCAGGGCGAGAGCGGCCAGCGACACGACGGCCGCCGTACGCCAGGAACGTCCAAGCCTCATCTGCACTCTCCTCGTTTGTCGGTGACTCTGTGATTATTCCGTACTTACGGCAAAACCTGTGAACTCTACCGGAACGCGTCGCCGGGAGTCAAGCCAGGCGAGGGGCGGGCGACCCCCTCGCCGGAATGACGGCGCGCGCGTGCCGCCCTGCGATATAGTCGCGCCATGAGCATGGAAGCGCTCGGAATGGTCGAGACCAAGGGGCTCGTCGGCGCCATCGAGGCCGCCGACGCGATGGTCAAGGCGGCCAACGTCGTCCTCGTGGGCAAGGAGTACATCGGCTCCGGCTACGTGACCGTGCACGTGCGCGGCGACGTGGGGGCGGTGAAGGCGGCCACGGACGCGGGGGCGGCCGCGGCGCGCCGCGTCGGCGAGCTCGTCTCCGTGCACGTGATCCCACGGCCGCACGAGGAAGTGGAGAAGATCCTGCCTCAGCTCGCGCCCGCCGCCACGCTCCCGGCGGGCGCTGGCCGCAAGCCGGAGAGATAACCGCCGCCGGCCATGGCCAGCCCCGTCCGCGACAAGGACCTCCTCTCGATCCAGCAGGCGCGCGCCCTCGCCGCCGCCGCGCGCGAGGCGCAGAAGACCGTCAAGGAGTTCTCGCAGGAGCAGGTGGACCGCATCGTGGAAGCGATGGCGGCCGCCGCCCGCACGGAGGCGGAGCGCCTGGCCAGGCTCGCCCACGAGGAGACGGGCTTCGGGAACACGAAGGACAAGACGCTCAAGAACCTCTTCTCCGCCGTCGACGTGTACGAGTACATCCGGCCGCTGCGCACGGTGGGGATCCTGCGCGAGGACAAGGAGCGGCGCGTCGTCGAGATCGCGGAACCGATGGGGGTGGTGGCGGCAGTGATCCCCTCCACCAACCCGACCTCGACCGCGATCTTCAAGGCCCTCGTCTCCATCAAGGCGCGCAACGCCGTCGTGATGAGCCCGCACCCCTCCGCGCGCAACTGCATCCTGGAGACGGTGCGCGTGATGCAGGGGCCGGCCATCGCCGCCGGACTGCCCAGGGACGCGCTCGTCTGCATGACCGAGGTGTCCCTGGAGGGCACGCAGGAGCTGATGCGCTGCCGCGACACCGGCGTGATCCTGGCCACGGGCGGGATCGGGCTCGTGCGCGCCGCCTATTCCTCGGGCAAGCCCGCCTACGGGGTCGGCCCCGGCAACGTGCCCGCCTACATCCACCAGAGCGCGGACGTGCCCAAGGCCGTCCGCGACGTGATGAACGGCAAGACGTTCGACTACGGCACGCTCTGCTCCTCCGAGCAGTCGGTCGTGTGCGACGAGGCGATCAAAGACCAGGTGATCGCGGAAGCGAAGACAAACGGCGGCTACTTCCTGAGCGAGGGCGAGTCGGCCGCCGTCGCGCGCGTGGTGGTCACGCCGCAGCGCCTGGCCAATCCGGAGATCGTGGGCAAGCCGGCCCCGTACATCGCGGAGAAGGCGGGCGTGAAGGTTCCGCCGGACACTCGGGCCCTGATCGCGCCCCTCCTCGGCGTGGGCCGCGACTTCCCGCTCTCGATCGAGAAGCTCTCGCCCGTCCTCGCCTTCTACGTCGTGAAGGACTGGCACGAGGGGTGCGAGCGCGTGCTCCAGCTCCTGCGCTACGGCGGCACCGGCCACACCATGGCCATCCACAGCCGTGACGACGCCGTCATCCGCGAGTTCGCGCTCAAGAAGCCGGTCTTCCGCATCGTCGCCAACTCGCAGTCGTCGATGGGGGCCACGGGCTACACGACCGGCCTCGCCCCGTCGATGAGCCTGGGCTGTGGCGCCTACGCCGGAAACATCACGTCCGACAACATCACGCCCCTGCACCTCATCAACATCAAGCGGCTGGCCTACGAGCTGCCCCGCGACCGGCGGCCGGGCGCGGCCCCGGCCGGCGTCCCCGCGGATCTCTCCACGCGAGTGGCGGCCTTCGTGGCCGAACGCGTGGGGAGTGCCACTCTTGCCGCGCCGCCCGCGCCCGCTCCCGCCGCCCAGGCGGCTCCGGCCGCGCCCGCCCGTCCGGCCGTGGACTTCGTGGCCGAAGACGACGTCCGGCGCGCGATCCGGGAGGGCCGGACGATCACGATCCGCCGCGGCGCCATCGTGACACCGGCCGCCCGGGACCTCGCGGACGGCAAGAACGTCCTCATCGAAGAACGCTAGAGGTCCTCGCTTCCAAGCCCTACCCGTCGGCCAAACCCGCGCCCAGCCTGGATTCGGCGTTCGCACAGATCGCGCGGTTGTGCTAGGATCCGCGCGTTCTTTCCGACCATCGGCGCCGCGTTGAGGCCGAGGGGGGGGCTTGGGCGTGTCCAGGGGCCGGAAGTGGATTGTCGTCGTATGCGCGGCGCTTGCCGCCTCCGCCTGTGCACACGGCGGGGCCGTCGCCAAGAAGACCTCTCCCAAGGGTCCCGCCACCGCAGGCGACCCCATCCCGCGCCTCATCGCGCAGGCGGACGCTCACCTGGCCAGCGGGATGGCCGAGATCAAGCAGGGCCACCTCAAGGGCGCCCGTGTGGAGTTCGACCTCGCCGTCGACCTCTACCTGACCGCGCCGGGGGGGGCCTACGCGACGCCGTTGCTGGCCGAGGCCTACCGCCGCACGCTCGAAGCCATCCAGGCCAAGGAGCTCGAGGCCCTGGCCGCGGGCGACGGGTTCACCGAGACCAAGGTGGAGCGGGCGGCCATCGACGACGTGGGCGACCTGCCCGTCGGCAACGGAGTTCCCAGCGACGACTCGCGCCGCCTGGCCGAGGAAGTCCTGGCCCAGGAATCCAACGACCTCACCATCCAGCTCAACGACGAGGTGCTCTCCTGCATCGACCTCTATCAGGGGCCGCTGCGGGAGTGGTTCACGAGCGCGCTCGCCCGGGGCGGACGGTACCTGCCCCGCATCCGCGAGGTCTTCGCCTCGGAGGGCGTGCCCAGGGACCTCGCCTACGTCGCGCTCGTGGAGAGCGCGTTCAAGACGAGCGCCCTCTCGCGCGCCAAGGCGAAGGGGATGTGGCAGTTCATCGCCGACACCGGCAAGCGCTACGGGCTGGCCCAGGACTGGTGGGTGGACGAGCGCTCCAATCCGGAGAAGGCGACGCGGGCGGCCGCGAAGTACCTGAAAGAGCTGCACGACATGTTCGGGGACTGGAACCTCGCCCTCGCCGGCTACAACTGGGGCGAGGGACGCGTCAACCGCTGGGTGGAGCGCACGGGCGCGCAGGATTTCTGGTCACTGGCCGACCAGGCCTCGATGCCGCGGGAGACCCGCAATTACGTCCCGATGATCCACGCCGCCATCCTGGTGGCGAAGGCCCCCGAGAAGTACGGGTTCGAGGTGACGCCGGAGAGCGAGCTGTCCTACGAGTCGGTGCCCGTTCAGGGCGCGGTCGACCTTCGCGTGATCGCGGAATGCGCGGGAACCGGCCTCGACCACATGCAGATGCTGAACCCGGAGCTGCGGCGGCTGGCCACGCCCGCCAACCGCACCTTCGACGTCAAGGTGCCCCAGGGCCGCGGCTCCAGCGTCCGGGTCTGCCTCGACAAGCTGCCCGCCGAGAAGCGGGTCACCTTCCGCACGCACGTCATCGCGCGCGGGCAGACCCTGGCCTCGGTGGCGCGCCAGTACGGCACGAAGGTCTCGGACATCGCATCCGCGAACGCGATCGACGCCAGCCAGAGCAAGCGGCTGGCCCGCGGGACGGAGCTCATCATCCCCATCCCGCGCGCGTCGGTGCCGCCGCCCCGCCACGCGCCCGCCGCCGCCTCCGCGATGGCGGACCTGGGCAGCGGGCGCGTGCGCATCCAGTACAAGGTCAAGCCCGGCGACACCCTGCACGCGATCGCCGCCCGCTACCGCACCACCGTCCACGAGCTGATGTCCTGGAACAACCTCAGCGGCTCCCTGCTCGCCGCGGGCAACCTGCTCACCGTCTACACGCGTCCGTAACCACCACCCTCCGCCGCCGGCGGCGGCGGACCCGGACCGTCCTCGAGCCGCGGTAGACTCCGTCCGGCGTCGGGCTCTCCCTCCGGCGCGTCCACTCTCCCAATTCGGATCCGATGGCGTCCCTGGGCGGCGGAGGTGTGCGCGATGCTGGCAACGTCGTTGACGGCGGCCGTGCTCGGCGTAGAGGCGCATCTCGTGCGCGTCGAGGCCGACACCGCCTCCGGTTTCCCCAAGTTCACCATGCTCGGCCTGCCGGATTCCTCCATCAAGGAGAGCGAGGGCCGGATCCGGGCCGCCCTTCGCAACTGCGGCTACGAGTTCAAGTGGGACCGGCGCATCACCGTCAGCATGGCCCCCGCCAGCCTGAGGAAGATGGGATCGTCCTATGACCTTGCGACCGCGGTCGGTCTGCTCGCGGCCGACGGGGCCGTCGACCCGCGCGCGCTCTCCGACGTTTTGCTGGTGGGCGAGCTGGCCCTGGACGGGGCGCTGCGCCCGGTCACCGGCGTGCTGCCGATGATGCTGATGGCGCGGAGCAGCGGCCTGCGTGCGGCGGTGGTGCCCGCGGCCAACGCCGCCGAGGCCGCCATCGTCGAGGGCCTCGACGTCCATCCCGCGCTCTCGCTTCCGGATGCGCTGGCGGTCGCGGGGGCGGCCCTGCGCCCGGCGCCGCCGCGGTCGCCCGTCCCGCACATGCCCCGCGCCGCCGTGCCGGACATGGCGGACGTGCGGGGGCAGGTGGTGGCCCGCCGTGCCCTCGAGATCGCGGCCGCGGGCGGGCACAACCTCATCTTTATCGGGCCACCCGGATCCGGGAAGACCATGCTGGCCCGGCGTCTGCCCGGCGTCCTGCCGCCCCTCACCCTCGAAGAAGCGGTCGAGACCACGGCCATCCACTCGGCCTGGGGCGCTCGAATGGAGGGGCTGCTGGGCGACCGCCCTTTCCGGAGTCCGCACCACACGACGAGCGACGCGGCCCTCGTCGGCGGCGGTTCGATCCCCCGGCCCGGCGAGGTGAGCCTCGCCCACAACGGCGTGCTGTTCCTGGACGAGCTGCCGGAGTTCCGGCGCAACGTCCTGGACGCGCTCCGTCAGCCCCTCGAGGAACGCTCGGTCACCATCGCGCGCAGCCGGGGCACGCTGCGACTCCCCGCGCGCTTCCAACTGATCGCGGCCATGAATCCCTGTCCCTGTGGACTGCGCGGACATGCCGCCTGCGCCTGCACGCCGACCGCGGTGCGGGCCTACCAGTCGCGGATCTCCGGCCCCTTGCTCGATCGCGTCGACATCCAGGTCGAGGTCGCACCCGTCACGTATGAAGAGATGATGGGACCGGCGGGCGAGACGAGTGCCGCCGTCGCCTCCCGCGTCGAGGCCGCCCGCCGGCGCCAGGCCGGTCGCTCGGGCAGGACGTCGGTGGCCCTCAACGCCGACTTGCCGCCCCGTATCCTGCGACAGGTCGCGCCCGCCGACCCTGGAGGAGCGAACCTGCTCCGGCAGGCGATGGAACGCTTCGGACTTTCCGCGCGCGGCCACGACCGCGTCCTTCGGGTGGCCCGCACGTTGGCCGATTTGGAGGATTCAGCCCACGTCTCGGAGCGTCATGTCGCCGAAGCCCTTCATTTCCGGGGCCGTCCGGCCGTTTCGGAGTGAGGCTGAGGGCCCACAGCAAGCGGCGTCACACATTTTCCAATGTTTTGGATTTTCGATTGACGCCTTGCAGAACCGTGTGCTAGCCTCGCCGCTTCGTCTGTGGGTAGGAGGCCTCACGCTTCCTGTCTTTTGTGGTGAGTGACCCACGGTTGGGTCCGAGACTCCGGGGGGGAGATGGCCAACGAGTTCTACACCCTGATCGTCGTGCCGCATGCCAAGGCACGCTTTCGGAAGATCCAGGTTTCGGTCCGTCTGACGAAGTGGGTTCTGGGGACGACTGCCGTGGCCACTCTCGCCGTATCCGGTACTTTCGTTCACTACGCTCGCGTCGCCGCCGAAGTTCACGAGCTTCGGCAGCTCCGCGACGAGAACAAGGTCCTGCTGAGCAAGACGCAGGAGTACGAGCAGTCGGCGGGCAAGCTCCAGGCCAAGGTCCAACAGCTCCAGAACATGGTGACCAAGCTCGGCGTCATGGCCGGGCTGGAGCACAGCCTGCCGGAGCCCGCAGGCGTCGGCGGCGTTTCGAGCATGGATTCGACACCGCCGAAGCTCACGCCCTCAGCGCTGGCGGACATGGACCGCAGCCTGACGAAGCTGACCGACCGCTCCGCCCAGCTCGAGGAGTTCTACCGCGACCAGACGGTGCTCCTCTCGTCCACGCCTTCGGTCTGGCCGGTGCGCGGCTATCTCTCCGCCGCCTTCGGCAACCGCATCGATCCCTTCACGGCCCAGAAGGACTTCCATCCCGGCATCGACATCTCAACGCCCATCGGCACCAAGGTGCAAGCGCCGGCGGACGGGATCGTGATCTCGACCGGGCAGCAGGGCGGCTACGGCAACGCGCTCGTGATCGACCATGGCTACGGCGTGGTCACGCGCTACGGCCACCTCGACAGCTTCGCGGTCAAGCCGGGCCAACGGGTCAAGCGCGGCGACGTCATCGCCTACGTCGGGAGTACGGGCCGCTCGACAGGTCCGCATCTTCACTATGAAGTGTGGGTGCGCGACCAGGCGCAGAACCCGATCCACTTCATCCTCGACGAATATCGGACGTTCGGCTAGACGGGAGATCCCCTTCAGGCTGGGGGCCGCTGCGCCGCGGCCCCCAGACCCCCCTCAGCCTCGCCGAAATGAATTCGGCTCGGCTTCGAGCCCGTGGATCTTGGTTCGAGTCTGCTTCCCGGCGCTTTCACTTGTCCGCTGCCCGCGCGAATGGGTTTGACCCTCCGCGACCCCGCCTGATATCCTGACCGATCAAGCGTTTCGGTCGCCTCTCCGCTTGCTGGCGCGGGACGCGAAGGGCCAAGCAGCGAGGCGCCGATTCACTCGGCGCCGAGCGGCAGGGGGTAGCCCGAAGGGCGTAGGGGGTTGCATTCACTCGAGGGTGGAGCAACCCCCTGATTTAAAGAATGATCAACACCATCCTGACCAAGATC
>QHVP01000577.1 GCA_003222295.1 Acidobacteriota bacterium
TCGGGCCCGTTCACGTCGCCGCAATACATCCGCATGCCCAACCGCTCGAACTGGGACCTCACCCTCTTCAAGAATTTCAAGCTCGGAGAGGGCAACCGGAAGATCCAGTTCCGCTTCGGGGCCTTCAACATCTTCAACCAGGCCGTGCCCGGCACCGGTGGCCAGGACATCGACCTGAGGCTGGATACGCGGTGCAACGTGCGCGTGAATGGCGTCCCCAACGGCATCGGCGGGACGGTGGACAACATCTGCGATCCGACCAAGGGCTTCTCCTTCACCTCGCAGACACTGGAG
>QHVP01000578.1 GCA_003222295.1 Acidobacteriota bacterium
CCTCCGCCTCTTCCTCGTTCGACCAGCTCGCGGTGAGGGCGGCCCAGGCGCGGGATGCCGGCCATTCCGAGGACGCGATTCGTTACTTCCGGCAGGCCCTGGCCCTGAGGCCGGCCTGGACGGAAGGGTCGTGGTCGCTGGGGACGGTCCTCTACGACCTCGGCCGCTACGAGGAGGCTCGCGACTGCTTCCGCCGCGTCGTGGCCACGCAGCCCGCCAACGGCCTCGTGCTCGCGCTCAAGGGCCTGTGCGAGTTCCAGATCGGCAACTACGAGCGTGCGCTCGACGAGTTGCAGAATGCGCGCAAGCTCGGCATTACGAAGCCGGAGGTCCTGGCCGCGGCCAGCTACGACATCGCGGTCGTCCTGAATCGATTCGAGCGCTACGAGGCGGCGTTCGAGGTGCTGCGGGACTTCTCGCTGCAGGGCAAGGACAGCCTCGGCGTCATCGAGGCCTTCGGCCTGAGCGTGCTCCGTCTCCCCTACCTGCCCGCGGAGATCCCGTCCGACAAGCGTGAGCTGGTGTTGATGGCGGGCCGCGGCGGGTTCCAGATGGCCAAAGGACGCCGCTCCGAGGCGGGCCGCCTCGCCTTCGAGGAGCTGGTCCTGCGCTATCCGACCGAGCCCAGCGTCCACTACGCGTACGGGACGTTCCTGCTGCCGGACGAGCCCGACCGCGCGCTGGAGGAGTTCCGGCGCGAGCTGCGGACCTCGCCCAACCACTACCAGGCGATGCTGCAGATCGCGTTCGAGGAGATCAAGCGCGGGAACTACCAGGACGCGCTGCCGCCGGCCCGGAAGGCCGTGGAGCTGGCGCCGACTCTCTACGCCGCGCGCCATGCGCTGGGGCGGGCGCTGCTGGAGACGGGTGAGGTGGACCGCGCCATCGAGGAGCTGGAGGCGGGCGCGAAGCTGGCGCCGGCCAGCCCGGAGATGCGGTTCGCGCTGGCGCGCGCCTACCAGCGCGCAGGCCGGGCGGACGACGCCGACCGCGAGCGCACGGAGTTCCTCCGGCTGGATCGGGCCGCGCGCGCCGCCCGCTCCGGCCCGCAATCGGTGGGCGGAAAGAATTGAGAGGGGCCATGACACGCCTTCGCTTGCTGACCGTCGTCTTCCTGGGCACGGCGGCCTTCTCGCCCTTCCCGCCCGCCGCGCGCGCGCAGGCGCCGGCGGAGCCGGCGGCCCGTGCCGATGTGCCGACCTTCACCGCGGGGACCAACGCCGTGACCCTGGACGTGATCGTGCGCGACAAGAAGGGCCGGATGGTGCGCGACCTCAGCGGCTCCGACTTCGAGGTCTTCGAGGACGGCGTGAGGCAGGCCGTCCAGTCCTTCGAGGTCTACGGCCGGCGGACGGAGGACGCGGTGGCGGAAGCGCCCGCCGCCGCCGCCGCCGCGCGCGCGGCCGCGCCCGCCACCGCCGCCGCTCCCGTAGTGGTGGCGCCCGCGCCCGAAACGCGGCCCCAGGTGATCGCCTTCGTCTTCGACCGCCTCTCCCCGGAGGCGCGCGGCCTCGCGCACAAGGCCGCCCTCAGCTACATGGAGAAGGGCCACGTGGAAGGCGACCTGGTCGGCGTCTTCGCGATCAACCTCGCCTTGAGGACGATCCAGCCCTTCACCACGGAGGCCTCGCTCATCCGCCTGGGACTGGAGAGAGCGGCCTCGCAGGCCAACACCGCCTTCGCCAACGATCGCGCGCAGACCCGGGACCTCGTCGACACCGTGGCCACGGGCCAGCAGATCAGCGACTCCGCCACCAGCGCCGTTCCGTCGGGCCCGGGCGCCGGCGCCAGCGGCGCGAGCCTCGGGGCGGCGGCGGCGGCGGGCGCGCTCGCCCAGGCCATCGGCAGCGCGCAGGTGTCGATGCTGCGATCGTTCGAGTCGCTGGAGCGCGATCAGCAAGGCTACGCCACCAGCAACGCCCTCCTGGCCGTAGTCAGCGGGCTCAAGCCGCTGCCCGGCCGCAAGACGGTCGTCTTCTTCTCCGAGGGGCTCGTCATCCCCGCCAACGTGCAGGCCCAGTTCCGCTCGGTCATCCACACCGCCAACCGCGCCAACGTCAGCGTGTACGCGATGGATGCGGGGGGGCTGCGCGCCCAGAGCATGAACGAGGAGACGAAGAAGGAGATGGATCAGGCGGCCGCGCGCCGCCTGCGCCAGATCGAGTCCGGGCACGACGACGGGACCTCGGGCAGCATGACCAAGGCCCTCGAGCGCAACGAGGACCTGCTCAGCCTCAACCCGGAGAGCGGCCTCGGCCGGCTCGCCGCGGAGACGGGGGGTTTCCTCATCCGCGACACCAACGACGCGGGCACGGCCTTCCGGCGCATGGAGGAGGACATGCGCTTCCAGTACGTCCTCGGATACTCGCCATCGAACGAGACCTACGACGGCCGCTTCCGCACCATCTCGGTCAAGGTGAGCCGGCCCGGCCTGCAGGTCCAGACCCGCGAGGGCTACTTCGCGGTGAAGCCCGTCGAGTCGAAGCCCCTGAAGACGTTCGAGGCCCCCGCGCTCGCCCAGCTCGACCGCTCTCCGCGGCCCACGGGCTTCCCGATGCAGACGATGGGGCTGACCTTCCCGGATTCGCGCCAGCCCGGCCTCGTGCCCGTCCTCGTCCACGTCCCCGGCAACACGATCGCCTACGTCGCGGACAAGGCGGACAAGAGCGGCCAGAAGACCCAGCGCGCCGACTTCACCGTGATCGTGCGCGTCAAGGACGAGATGGGCCGGGAGGTGGATCGCCTCAGCCAGCATTACCTGCTGAGCGCCCCGGAGGCCAAGCTCGACAGCGCCCGCCGCGGCGACCTCCTGTTCTACCGGCAGGCGGTGCTCGCGCCGGGCCGCTACTCCCTAGAAGCGGTCGGCTACGACGGGCACTCGCAGAGGGCGAGCGTGAGCACGGCCGCGGTCGAGGTGCCGAGGGTATCCGCGGATGGCCTGCGGCTCAGCAGCGTGGTCCTCGTGGGACGGGCGGAGAAGGTGAGCGACGCCGAGCAGAAATCGGACAACCCCCTCTTCTACGGCGACACCGTGATCTATCCGAACATGGGCGAGCCGTTCCGGAAGTCCACGAGCTCGGCCGTCGGCTTCTTCTTCACGGTGTACGGGGGCAGCGCTCCCGCGGCGCGGAAGGCCACCATCGAGGTCCGTCGCGGCGACCAGGTCGCCGGCCGCGTCACCGCCGACCTGCCGGGCCCCGACGCCAGCGGGCGCACCCAGTTCGCGGGCGCCCTGCCCCTCCAGAACTTCGCTCCCGGGACCTACGAGCTCAAGGTGACGGTCGCGGACGCCTCCGGCAACGCCACCCAGCAGGCGCGCTTCACGCTCGCGGAGTGAGCCTCACTTCTTCGGTCTGAGCGCGGCGAGAAGGGCCTTGGCCGTAGCGAGGTTCTGCGGGTCCTGTCCGCTCATGGACACGTACTTCTCGAGCTCCGCGATCGCCTCCGCGACCTTGTTCTCGCCCACCGCCACCGAACCCAGGTAGAAGTGCGCCTCGACGTTGGCGGGATCCAGCTTGACCACCTTGCGGAAGGCGGCCGAGGCCTCGTCGTTGCGGCCCACGTTGAGGGCGGCGGTGCCGAGCGCGAACTGGAACCGGGCGTCCTCCTCGAAGGTCCCCTTGGCCTGGATCAGGAGGTCCGCGGCTTCCTGGGTCTTGCCGTCCGAACCGGAGAGGGCGACCAGCGCGATGTAGGACTCCGGACGCTGCGGCTGCAGCTCCACCGCCTTGCGGAACTCCGTCTCCGCGGAGGCGAGGTCGTTCTTGCGCACGTAGACCTGGCCCAGGTTGTAGTGGACCTCGCCCAGGTTCGGCAGCTTCTCGAGGACCTCCTTGTACAGCCTCTCCG
>QHVP01000579.1 GCA_003222295.1 Acidobacteriota bacterium
TCGGGTCGCTCGCGGGCCGCCGCGCCATCGCCCTCGACACCGAATCGGACAGCCTCCACCACCATCGCGAGAAGGTCTGCCTCGTGCAGATCGGGGTGGAGGAGGGCGGCTGGGTGGTCGACCCCCTGGCCGCGCGCGACCTCTCCCCGCTGGCGCCCCTCCTCGCCGATCGCGGCGTGGTGAAGGTCTTCCACGGCGCCGATTACGACGTCACCACGCTCAAGCGCGACTTCGCGTTCACGTTCGCGAGCGTCTTCGACACGATGATCGCGTCCCGCGTCCTCGGCCGGCCGGAGATCGGCCTGCAGGCCCTCCTGCGCACGGAGTTCGGCATCGCCCTCGTCAAGGACAGCCAGAAGGACGATTGGTCCCGGCGCCCGCTCACGGAGACCCAGGAGGCGTACGCGCTGGCCGACGTCAATGGGTGCGCGAGGAGTGCGCCGCGGTGGCCGCGCTCGAGCCCGCACGGCGCGGACGCGACGCGGACGCCTGGCAGAGGATCAAGGGCGCCCGTCGATTGTCCCGGCGGCAGCAGGGCGTCCTTCAGGCCGTGTTCGCGTGGCGCGAGGCCATGGCCGACCGCACGGACGTGCCCGCCTTCAAGATCGTCTCGTCCGAGACGCTGCTGGACCTGGCCGAGCGTCATCCCGCGACCCTCGAGGAGCTGCGGGCCGTGAAAGGCCTCTCGCCGCGCGTGCAGCGGGAAGCGGGGACGCTCCTGGACGCCGTCACGCGTGCGTGGGCGCTGCCGGAGGACGCCCTGCCTCGCGTGGCCGCGCCGCCGCGCCCGGTGGTGTCGGAGGCCACCCGACGCCGCATCGACGCGCTGCGCACCTGGCGCACGGCGGAGGCGAAGAAGCTGGCCCTGGACGTCTCGGTGGTCCTGCCCCAGCGCCTGCTCGAGCGCGTGGCGGAAGTCGCGCCGCGGGCGCCGGCGGACCTCGATGCCGTCGAGGGCCTGCGCCGCTGGAGGCGCGACACCTTCGGGGAGGCGCTCGTGCGCGTCTCCACGGTGGCCTGAAGCGTCATCACGTCGTGGCGGCCTCAGGCGGCCAGGCTCCGCAGGAACTCCTCGGTCCGGCGCTCCACCACGTCCCAGTCGTACTCCGCGGCCACGTAGCGCCGGCCCGCCTCGCCCAGCTTCTGCCGCAGCTCGGCGCTGGCCAGCAGCCGTCGTAGCGCTTCCGCGAACTCGGAGTACCCGCGGTAGAAGAGGCCGCCCCCGCTGCGCACGCACTGCCCTTCGAGGACCTTGCACGCGGAGTTGACCAGGACGGGGCGGCCCATGGCCCAGGCCTCCAGCACGATCACGGAGAGGCTCTCGTAGGGACTGTGCAGCACGAGGAGGTCACAGGCGGCGATGAGGGCGAACTTCTCCTCCTCCGAGACGAAGCCGAGGTGGCGGATCTTCGGATGGTCCGGAATGGCGAGGGCGGGACGGCCGACGAGCACCAGCGCTGGCAGGTCCGGCCATTCCTCGGCCAGCCGCTGCCAGTGGGTGAAGAGCCGGTCCGCGCCCTTGTTGCGATCGATGCGCCCGACGTACAGCACGTAGGGCCCCGCGAGCCCCGAGCGCGCGCGTACGTCGACCTCGCGGTGCCGGCCGGGGATGTTGATCCCGCTGCCCACCACCACCGAAG
>QHVP01000580.1 GCA_003222295.1 Acidobacteriota bacterium
CGACAATTTCCTCGGGATCGGCCGTGCACCGGTGCCGCCGCCGACGGGCGGCTCCGCGCCGGCCGCGCTCACCTTCGCGCAGCTCCAGTCGCTGTTCGGCGCCTGCACGGCGGGCGCCACGGGCGGCACGCTGCCGCCGGACTGCAGCAACACGACGCTCAGCACGCCCAGCGGCTACACGGCGGCACTCGAAGTCCGCCTGCAGCTCGCCGAGAAGGAAGCCCGCCAGATCATCCTGGCCTACACCGCCGGCGCCACCCTCGTCACCAGCGGTGGCCTGGCCGTTCGTACCGGCGCCGCCGGTTGCACCCCCTTCAACGGGACGTCCTGCGGCGCGCTGCAGTTCTCGGCGCGGCCGTGGGTCCTGGCGGAGTCGACGCTGGCCGCACCCGGCGTGGTCACGCCCCCGCTCGAATCCGTTCCCGCCACGCATACGAGCGAGTACAAGCTCTATCGGGATGGCCCGCGCACCACGGCGGGATTGGCGGCCGACGACGGCACCACGAGCATCCCCCTCGGCTTCGGGCTCCGCAATCCCGACAAGGACGGTACCGATCTCACGGGCACCGGCCGTTTGTCGCTCAAGCCGGTCATGAGCGTCGTGTACCACGCGACGAACGGCATGCTCCACGCCTTCCGGGCCGGGCCGTGCAGCACTTCCCCCACCAACACGACCTGCCTGGACGGAACCGATGAAAAGGGCGGCGAGGAGATGTGGGCGTTCGTTCCCTTCGACCAGCTCCAGAACCTGAAGGAGCGGATGAAGACGCAGGCGCGCGATCCCCACACCTACATGATGGCGTCGCCGGTGCGGTTCGCCGACGTCTTCGTGCCCGGGAACTTCAGCCGCACCATCGGTTCCGTCACCGTCTCCGGCGCCGGGGTCTGGCGCACGGTGCTCGTGTTCGGCCGCGGCATTGGCGGGAAGTACTACACCGCGCTCGACGTCACCGCCCCCGGCCCCTTCACGCAGAAATCGCTCGCCGCCGCCCCGCCCATCCCGCTCTGGAGCCGCGGCAACCCGGACACCGTGGATGGACTGGCCGGCGGGACCGCCAACAACACGACGAGCGGCAACACGGACGGCACGCAGTACGCCAAGCTCGGGCAGACCTGGTCCGTGCCCGCCGTGGCCTTCGTGAGCGCGGGCGACAACATCACCGCCCGTACTCCGGGCGGCGTCGAGTTCGTCGCCTATACCGGCTCCGGCTACGGCTCGGGGTCCAACGCGGCGGCCGAAGGCACGACCTTCTTCACCATGGACCTGCTCACCGGCGACCTCATCACCTCCGTCGACGTGGGCGATCGCACGGGCATGGCCTACGAGAACGCGCTGGTGTCGGGGCCTTCGGTGTTCAACCCGACGCAGCTTCGGGCCGGCTTCATCGGCACCTCGGCTTCGAGCCGGGCGACGCGTGTCTACTTCCCCGACATCCACGGCCGCGTCTGGCGCGTCATGACCGCGGCGCCGGGCTCGGCCCTGCTCTTCGCGGACGTGGGCGGCAACCAGCCGATCGGCAACTCGGTCGCGCTACTCAACTACACGGGCACGGGGAGCCAGGATCGGCCGCACGTCTTCGCCGAGAGCGGCAACGACAATCGCGTGACCCCGCCGCCCGCCGACACGCCGCCCTTCCACATGTGGGGATTCCGCGACGAAGACCTCGCCGGCGATCCAGATCCTGCCGACGCTGTCGGCGGACCGGCGCGGGTCCTCTTCACCATCGACTTCCCGAACCTCTTCCGCGGCACGGTGCAGCCGGCGACCGCCTTCAACGACGCCAGCCCGCCGGCCGGACGCGTGTTCTTCGGCGGGAACCGCTTCAACCTGCCCGACTCGCAATTCGCCCCGACGCCGCGGCCGCCCTGCCGGTCGAGCTTCGACGCGATCCTCTTTGCCGTCGGCGCGGAGAGTGGCAACGCCGCCTACGACCTCAACAGCTCGGGCGACCAACGGTCGATCACCCTGACCGGCCAGCGGTTGCAGGCCGTTCGCGTCGCCGGCGGACGCCTCGTCCTCGACACCGGCCTCAATGCGAGCACCGCGCCGCCTCCGCCCGCTCCGCCGATCGCGGTCTCCGCCCAGCCGCAGGCGCTGGCCGATATCTTCTTCGGCCCGCAGCCCGGGGCGTCGGCGCTGCTGGCGGCCAACCCTGTCCAGTACAAGCAGGGCTCGTCGGTCTGCCGCTGATCTCCACTCGCCGGCCCTTTCCGCCAGGGGAAGGGCCGGCGAGGTCGTAGCCGTCGGGTGACGGATTTTTCAGCTTGCGCGGGCGATTAGCGGGTGTAAGCTGATCCAATGGCGCAAGCGGATTTCCGGGTCTGCCCCCAGTGCGGCACGCGCAACAAGGCCACTTGGGAGTACTGCGTCCGGTGCTCCGAGGACCTCCACAACGTCCCCCTCGGTCAGCCCTCTGCGGCCTCCGTACCCGACGAGGTATCGCCTCCGCCGGAGAGCTCTCCGTGGCTCGGGCTCGTCGGCGTCGCAGTGGTCCTCGGCCTTCTCGCCTATGCCACCACACACCTGCATCGGGGAGAGCCATCCCGACCCAACCCGGAGTTGTTCGCGATTCCGCGCGTTCCCCCCGCACCGGTGGCCGCGGCCGAGGCCCACACCGTATCCGAGCAGGCGTTCGAGGAGGGACGGCGGCTCCTGGCCAAGGGAGACGCCGCCGCGGCGGCGATCGCCCTCGCGCGCGCCGTCGCGGACGCGCCCGACAACGCATATTACCGGGACACGTACGCGAAGGCGCTCCTCGCGTCGGGAGCGCCACCGGTGGAGACCATCCGGCAGTTCCAGGAAGCCATCCGCCTGGCGCCACAGATGTCCGACTTCGTCACGGACCTCGCCCGAGCCTACGACCAGCTCGGCCTCAAAGCCGAGGCCGCCAGCACGTACGCGCGGGCGCTCGAGATCGCGCCGGAGGACGTCCGAATCCTGAGGGAAGCAAGCGCGCTGGCCGCCCGTGAAGGGCATCCCGAGGCCGCGGTGCCCTACCTCAAGCGGCTCAAGGCGCTCAATCCGGATGACCTCGTCGCCCAGCAGGAGCTCGCCCACGCCTACGAGAAGACGGGCAACAAGGCCGATGCCGTCCAGGCCTATCGTGACATCCTCGAGAAGAGCCCTCAGGCGGCGGTGACGCGCGGGCTCCTTGCCGAGATGCTGCTCACGGACGGCAAGAGCGACGAGGCGGTGGCCCTGCTCCGCCAAGGCGTCAGCGTCGACCCCAGCGCGCCCCTTCCTCACCGCACCCTGGCCAGCGCTCTGGAGCGAACCGGCAACGTCACGGAAGCCATCCGCGAGTATCGTGAATATGCGCGGCTCAATCCCGGCGCCCCGGACGCGCAGGCCATGGCCGAGCGCGCGTCCAGGCTCGAGGGGCGGGTCGCCGACAGGTCCTGACATGCGCCTGCTGATGCTGAGCGCGGCCGTCGTGGCCGCCGTCGCCGGCGCGGACACCCCGGCGCCGAGCCCGGCACCGAGCCCGTCGCCGTCCAGGGCGGCGCGCCGGTCCGCGGACGCGCAGAAGCCTCCGGCGAAGGCGGGAAGCCCGGCGCCGAAGCCGGGAGCCACGAAGGACCCGGGTCATGTGTTCACGAACGCCGACCTGCCTGAGCAGCCGGTTGCGGTGCCGTCTCCCTCTCCCGCGCCGGGGGGCGCGGGCCGCGGTTCGGTCAACGTGCTCGGCTCCGCGGCGGCGCCTCCGGCCGCGCCCAGCCCATCCGGACCGGTCTCGCCGGAGATGACGGAATCCTACTGGCGGGAGAGGGCCACGGAAC
>QHVP01000581.1:0-1672 GCA_003222295.1 Acidobacteriota bacterium
ACTCGGGCAGGCCGAAGGAGGCCGCCGTGCCGAGCAGGATCACCAGCGTCGCCCGCGGCACGCCCGCCACCCCCTTGCTGGTCAGCATCAAGGTGAACACGATCACGAGCTGCTGTCCGAAGCCGAGGTGCAGGCCGGCGGCCTGGGCCACGAAGATGGAGGCCAGCGACAGGTAGAGCGTGCTCCCGTCCAGGTTGAAGCTGTATCCCGTCGGCATCACGAAGGCCACGATCTGCCGGGGCACGCCCAGCTCCTCCATCTTCTCCATGGCCAGGGGCAGCGCCGCTTCGGAGCTGGTGGTGGCGAAGGCGATCGAGACGGGCTCCGCCACCGCCGCGACGAAGCGCCGCAGCGGCACCCGGGCCAGGAGCGCGATGGGCAGCAGGACGCCGAGCAGGAACGCGATCAGGGCGAGGTAGAGCGTCGCGAGCAGCTTGAAGAGGTTGTAGAGGATGCCCAGGCCCATGTGGCCGACGGTGTAGGCGATGGCCGCGCCCACCCCGATGGGCGCGAAGTACATCACGATGTTGGTGAACTTGAACATCGTCTCGGACAGGCTCGACGCGAACTCGAGCATGGGCCGCCGCTTCTCCTCGGAAAGGAGGGCGAGCGCGATCGCGAAGAGTACGCTGAAGACCACGATCTGGAGGACCTGGCCCTCCGCCACCGACTTGGCGACGTTCTCCGGGAAGACGTGCAGGATCACGTCGGTGAGAGTCTGCTTCTGGCCCTGGGCGTCGGCATGGGGCAGGACGGAAGGAGGCTGCACGCCGACTCCCGCCCTGGTGACGTTGATGGCGGCCAGGCCGATGAAGAGCGCGATGGTGGTCACGGCCTCGAAGTAGATCAAGGCCTTCACGCCCATGCGCCCGACCTGCTTCAGGTTCGAATGGCCGGCGATCCCGACCACGAGGGTGCCGAAGATGAGGGGCGCGATGATCGTCTTGATCATGCGCAGGAAGACCTGGCTGAGCACGCGCAGGTTGACCCCGACGGCCGGCCAGTCGTGCCCGATCTCCGCGCCCACGATCATGGACACGAGGATCCACGTGGTGAGCGACCGGCGGCGCCAGGCGTAGGCAGAGACCCCCGCGAGGGCGAGCCAGCGCCCGAGCTGGCCGAGCCCGGGCCGTCCCGCGAACAGGGCCACGGCGGCGAGCAGGGCGCCGCCGAGGAACAGGACGGCGGCCGCGGCTCGAGGCCGGCGGTCTTCGTTCATCGCCTTCGTCCCCGCTGGTCTCTTCGTCCTAGCGCGGCTCGTCGTGCGGGGGCGGCTTCACCGGGAGGCCGAGGGCGCCGTGCGCTTCCATGTCCAGCAGGTACTTCGCCATCACGCTGTGGTGGCGGCTGTAGCTGAAGTAGACCACCAGCCCCACTGCGAGCCACCCGAGGAGCCGCCACCAGTTCTCGGCGTGCAGCGAGAACATGAGCATCAGGCAGGTCAGGATGCCGGCGACGGGGGTGAACGCGCCCAGGGGAGCGCGGAACGGCCGCACCGTGTCCGGGTGCGTGCGGCGCATGATGAGAACGGCGAAGCAGACCACCACGAACGCGAACAGAGTCCCGATGTTGGTCAGGTCGGAAAGGACGCGCAGCGGGAGAAGGCCCGCGCCGACGGCCACGAAGATGCCGGTCAGGATGGTCGCCTTCCACGGCGTGCGGAAGCGCGGGT
>QHVP01000581.1:1935-7861 GCA_003222295.1 Acidobacteriota bacterium
AAGAAGATCACCGCCGCGCCGGCGAGCATGCCGAGCGGCCGTCCCCCGGCATCCGTCTGGCCGGCGATGGGATGCCCGAAGAAGCTCAGGCCGGTGAGACCGTAGGGCGCGAAGGGATGCCAGTTCGCGGGGTTGACGTAGAAGGCGCCGGCGACGATCACGAACAGCACGATCGCGACCTTGAGGACCACGATCGCGGTGTTCACGCCCGCGCTCTCCCGGATGCCGATGACCAGGAGCACCGTGACCAGGATCGCGATCACCACCCCGGGCAGGTCGAACCAACTGCCGCTGGCGAAGAAGGCTCCCCTCGACGGGTCGTAGTCGAAGGGCGCGTTGTTGAGGGCCTTTGGTAAATGGACCCCGGCGATGGCCAATATGTCCTGGAAGTTCTTGGACCATCCGTGGGCGACCGTCATCGAGGCCACGGCATACTCGAGAATCAGGTCCCAGCCGATGATCCACGCGAACAGCTCCCCCAGCGTGGCGTAGGCATAGGTGTACGCGGACCCGGCCACCGGGGCCATGGACGCGAACTCCGCGTAGCACAGGGCGGCGAAGATGCAGGCCAGCCCCGATACCACGAAGGAGAGCATGAGCGCCGGTCCCGTGCGGTCGTGGGCGGCCTGCCCGGTGAGCACGAAGATGCCGGTGCCGATGACGGCGCCCACGCCCATGGCCGTGAGCTGGACGGGGCCGAGGACACGCCGCAAGCGGTTCTCGCCCTTCATCTCCTCGTACAGCATCGACATGGGCTTGCGCGCGAAGAGCTGGCTTCTGGCCATCGAGTCTCCCCTCGTTAGAGGTTCTTGACCGCCGCCACCAGGCGGGTCAGGGACGTCTTGGCGTCTCCGAAGAGCATCGCCGTCTTGGGGTCGTAGAACAGCTCGTTCTCGATGCCGGCGAAGCCCGGATTCATGCTGCGCTTGAGCACGATGATGCTGTGGGCCTTGTCCACGTTCAAGATGGGCATTCCGTAGATCGGGCTGCCCTTGTCGGTGCGCGCGGCCGGGTTGACGACGTCGTTGGCCCCGATGACGAGGGCCACGTCGGCCCGCTCGAACTCCTCGTTGATTTCGTCCATATCGTACAGGCGGTCATAGGGCACGTCCGCTTCGGCCAGCAGAACGTTCATATGGCCGGGCATGCGGCCGGCCACGGGGTGGATCGCGTACTTTACTTCGCCTCCGTGCTTTTCGATCAAGGTGGCCAGTTCGCGCACCTGGTGCTGGGCCTGCGCGACTGCCATCCCATAGCCGGGCACCACGATCACCAGCTTCGCGTAGGCGAGCTGGAGGGCCGCGTCGTCCGCGCTGATCGGACGCACGGCCAGGCCTTCGGTGGTCTTGGTGCCGGCGGCGGCGGGGGCGCCGCCGAAGGCGCCGAAGAGCACGTTGCCGAACGAGCGGTTCATGGCCTTGCTCATCAGGACCGAGAGGACGAACCCCGACGCCCCGTCCAGCGCTCCCGCGATGATCAGCACGTTGTTGCCGATGGCGAAGCCCGTGGCGGAGGAGGCCAGGCCCGCGTACGAGTTGAGCAGCGAGATCACGACCGGCATGTCCGCGCCGCCGATGGGCAGCACCATGAACATCCCGATGAGGAAGGCGAAGCCGATCATCGTGTAGAAGACGCCGGCGGCCAGGGGATGGAGAACCACGTACACGAGCATGCCGATGGTGCTGACGAAGAGCGCGATGTTGACGGCGTTCTGCCCGGGGTAGGTCACGGGCCGGCCGGGCACCAGCTCCTGCAGCTTGCCGAAGGCCATGAAGCTGCCCGTGACGGTGAGGGCGCCGAAGAGGACCTCGAAGCCGAGCGCGCCCATGCGCGCGGTGTCGATGGCGCCCGCCGCCTCGCGGTACTCGATCACTCCCACCAGGGTCGCGGCCAGGGCCCCGAACATGTGCGAGATCGCGATGCGCTGGGGCATCGCGGTCATGGGCACCATGAACCCGAGCGGGACACCGATGACGGTGCCGACGACCAGCCCGCCGATGATCCAGTCGTAGCGGACGATCTGGTGGTGCAGGAGCGTGCCCACGATCGCGAGCAGCATGCCCACCGCCGCCTGCTGCATCCCCCGCCGCGCGCTGTCCGGGCGGGTGAGGGACTTGAGACCTAGGATGAAGAGGATCGAGGCGGCGAGGTAGGCCGCCTGGATGGTGTATTCGGTCATCCGCGCGGCGCGGCCGGTCTCGCGATCTTGTCCGCGCGCCGGAACATCTTCAGCATGCGGTCCGTGATGATGAACCCGCCGACGACGTTGATGGTGGCGGAGACGACGGCGATCGCGCCCAGGAGCGAGCTGAGGACGCCGTGGTCGGAGCCCGCCGCCACCAGCGAGCCCACCAGGGAGATGCCGGAGATCGCGTTGGTGGCCGACATCAGCGGCGTGTGCAGCAGGGGCGGCACACGGGTGATGACCTGGTAGCCGACGAAGGCGGCCAGCACGAAGACATAGACCTCGACGACGTCGAGCGGGGTCATCTCCCTCGTCTCAATCCAATCGATTCCCTCGTCTCATCCATCCGGCGATCGTGCCCGTAGGGACGGCTACAGGTCCTTCAGGACTTCTTCGGGGTGCGCGGCGGCGTTCACCTTGGGGTAGGCCTTGCGGACCTTGCCGTCCGGTCCGATGAGGTAGCTGATCCGTTTTGCATAGCCGGCCTTCGGGTCCTCGGTGGCGCCGTAGGCGAGGCCGAGCCTGCGTTCCGTGTCCGCCAGCAAGGGGAAGTTGAAGCCGAACTTCGTGGCGAAGGCCGCCTGGTCCTCCACCGTGTCGAAGCTGGCGCCCAGGATCTGCACGCCCTTGTCCTCGTATTGCTTGATGCGGTCGCGGAACCCGCAACCCTCTGCGGTTCAACCCGGGGTATCCGCTTTCGGATAGAACCAGAGGACGACGTTCTGGCCGCGAAAGTCGGACAGGCGGCGGGTCCGGCCCGTCTGGTCCTTGACCTCGAAGTCGGGGGCAGGGGCGCCGGGCTCGAGCATGAGGGACCTCCGCTCGGAGTATCGGTCAGCGCGCCCAGGAAATCCAGAACTGGCAGCTCTCGTCGCGGCGGCACTGACATGAGCGCTCGAGGGCCGCGACCGGCGCGCCGGAGAGCCGCTCGACGGCGCCGCGGAGATAGCCGAGGGTCGCGCGGCAGAAGGCTCCCTCCAGTTCCGGGTACTTCGAGAATGCGATCGTCCCGTCCCGGAATCCGTGGCGGAGGTAGACCGCCTCCCCGAAGCTGTGCAGCCGCGGATGCTGGTCGGCCAGGCGGGAGAGGAAGCCGTGGATGCTGTGGAAGCGGGCATCCGGGCCGAGCCATTCCGTGCGATGGCGGGCGCAGGCGCGCCCGATGCGCTCGTAGATCGCGTCGTCACCCGGTGCCGTGATCCGTGCGATGGCCCGGTCCAGCCGGACGAGCGTGCCGAACGGGTACCACTCCCGCCGGTCCACTCCGCGCAACGCGCCACGATCGGACGGGTCGAGGGCCTGCAGCACGGCCGCCACCATTCCCGGTCCGTGCTCACGGCGTAGGTACTCGAATCGGGCCAGGAAGAGGAGGCCGCGCACATGGGGTCCGGACGGAGGCAGGCGGGGCGCGCCCGGAGAGCTCACCCGATGATTATAGCGGCGCCGCTTGACGCCTCCGCCGAGATCGTTTAAGTCTAAACAATGTTGGCGCTGAGCGGACGGCGGGCGCTGGTGACGGGCGGCGGGCGCGGGATCGGACGGGCGGTGGCCCTCGACCTCGGCCGCGCGGGGGCGGCGGTGGCGGTGGCGGCGCGCACCCGGGCCGAGGTGGAGAAGGTCGCCGCCGAGGTCGAGGGCGGGGGTGGCCGCGCCGTGGCCCTGACCATCGACGTGGCCGATCCGGACAGCGTGCGGGCCGCTTTCGCGCAGGCGCGCGAGGTCCTCGGGGGCATCGACATCCTCGTGAGTGGCGCCGGCGTCGCTCCCACCGCTCCCCTGGCTCGTACCTCGGACGCGGTGTGGCGCCAGGTCCTCGAGACCAACCTCAGCGGCGTGTTCTACGGCCTGCGCGAAGCCCTTCCGGAGATGGCCGCGCGCGGCTGGGGACGCGTGGTCAACCTGGCGTCGACCGCGGGCAAGAGGGGCTATCCGTACATCGGCGCCTACGCCGCCAGCAAGCACGGCGTGCTCGGCCTGACGAGGTGCGCCGCCCTCGAGGTCGCCACCACCGGCGTGACCGTCAATGCCGTCTGCCCCGGCTACGTCGACACGCCGATGCTGGAGGCGGGCGTGGCGCGGATCGTGGAGAAGACCGGCCTGACCCAGGAAGAGGCGCGCCGCCGGCTGGCCGACATGAGCCCGCAAAGGCGCCTCTACACGGCGGAGGAGGTCTCCGCGCTCGTCCTCTTTCTATGCGGCGAGGGTGCGGGCGGCATCAACGGCCAGGCCCTCAGCATCGACGGCGGCACCGTCGTCTAGCATTTCTGGAGGCAGCTCCATGCCCTTGACCGCGGTCAACCCCGACTCCCTCGCCCCGCCGCGCGGCTACAACCACGGGATGAGGGGCGCGGGCGAGATCCTGTTCGTCGCGGGCCAGGTGGGGTGGACGCGCGAGGGCCATGTGGTGTCCGCCGACTTCGTCAGCCAGTTCCAGCGCGCGCTGGAGAACGTCATCGACGTGGTGTGGGCGGCGGGCGGGAAGCCCGCGGACATCGCGCGCATGGTCGTGTACGTGACGGACAAGTCCCAGTACGCGGCACGCGCCCGGGAGATCGGCGAGGTCTGGCGCGCCCGCATGGGGGACGAGGCGAAGGTCGAGATCGAAGCGACGGCAATCATATGAGCCGCGGGCCGCGACGCCGAGTCGGATTCACGCTGACGAGCCGCGGGCCGCGACGCCGAGTCGGATTCACTCCGACGAGGCGGCGGGGGGGGTCTGGGGGGTGCGCCGGAAGCACCCCCCAGCTCAATGACGACCGCACATCTGGCCGTCTCCGTCTGGGTGCGACTGCTGAAGACCCACGGGCTCGTCCTGCGCGAGCTGCGCCGGCGCGTCCCCGAGGAGCTGACCCTGCCGCAGTTCGACGTGCTGGTCCAGCTCCATCGGCGACCCGAGGGCATGACCTCGCGCGAGCTGACGCGCGAGCTGCTGGTGACGGCGGGGAACGTGACCGGACTTGTCGACCGTCTGGAGGGCCTCGGCCTGGTCGAGCGGAGGCCCGTCCCGGAAGACCGTCGGGCCGCGCGCGTGGTGCTGACCGGACGCGGGCGGCGCGTGGCCGCGCGCGCCATCCCGCGCCATCGGCGTGACGTCGAGTCGCTGCTCTCGCCGCTGGCGCCCCGCGACCTGGCGCGCCTGCGGCGCCTGCTCGGGCGCCTGAGCCGCTCACTGGAGGAGGCACCGAGTTGAATCCGCGCAGCTTCCGCTTCGAACAGGTGGGACCGGTGGCTACCCTCCGCCTGGACCGGCCCCAGGCCATGAACGCGCTCACCTTCGACGTCTACCGCGAGCTGACCGACACCTTCCGTGCCTTGTCCGACCGCGCGGACGTGCGCGCGGTGGTCCTCACGGGGACGGGCCGCGCGTTCTGCACGGGCGGCGACGTGCGCGAGATCATCGGCGCCCTTCTCGGCCGCGACGAGAAGGCGCGGCTCGAGTTCACGACCCTGACCTGCGACCTCATCCGCGCGATGCGCGCGCTGCCGCGCCCGATCGTGGCCTCGCTCAACGGCACGGTGGCGGGGGCGGGGGCCGCGATCGCGCTGGCGTCCGACCTGCGCGTGGCGGCCGACACCGCCCGCATCGCGTTCCTCTTCGTCAAGGTCGGCCTCTCTGGCGCGGACATGGGCGCGGCCCACCTGCTCCCGCGGATGGTGGGCCTGGGCCGCGCCACCGAGCTCCTGATGACGGGGGACTTCATCGAGGCGGACGAGGCCCTCCGCATCGGTCTCTACAACCGC